>CAIQHJ010000125.1 GCA_903871575.1 uncultured Bacteroidota bacterium | reverse complement strand
GCACATAAAAAATGGAGCAGTTTATTTTGATGTGGGTGCAAATATCGGTTCCATTGGTCTTCCCATTATCAAGACAAAAAAATTGGTACGTTATGTTGCATTTGAGGCTTCGCCCAAAGTGTTTGGTTATTTAAAGAAAAATATAGAACAGAATGACGTGCATGATTTCCATATTCAAAACAATTTGGTACACAACAACAGCAATGAAAAAATGTTGTTTTATGAAGCCGATTTGTATGGAAAAAGTTCGCTCTCGCCAACCTACACCAATCAGTCTATTGAAGTGACTTCTATTTCACTTGATCAGTTTGCATTAGATCAAGCCATTGAAAAAATCGACTGGTTAAAAGTTGATGTACAGGGTTTTGAATGGTTTGTTTTTGATGGTGCGAAACAGTTAATGACTGCAAAAAAAATAGAAAACATTTTATTTGAAAATGAACCATGGGCAGAAGATCAAGCAAATATTCAAAGGGGCTTAGCAAAAGAGTTGGTGGTAAGTATGGGATATGAATTGTTGGATTTGCAAGGCAATCCTTGGATAGATACAGGAAGTGAAAAAGAAACCATGATTTGGGCGAGGATAAAAAGATAATTGAATTGAAGAAATTGGCTATCATATCAACGCATCCTATTCAGTACAACGCGCCTGTCTTTAAAATGCTTTCTGCACGAGGCAACATAAAGATAAAAGTGTTTTATACCTGGGGTGAGGGGGTTTTGAAAAACAAATTTGATCCTGGTTTTGGTAAAGTGATCAAATGGGATATTCCATTGTTGGAAGGGTACGATTTTGAAATGGTTGAAAATGTGGCAAAAAATCCTGGTTCACATCATTTCTCGGGCATCAATAATCCCAATTTAATTGACATGATTTTGCGTTGGGAAGCCGATGCACTGTTGGTTTTTGGTTGGTCTTTTAAAAGCCATTTGGCAGTACTTAGATATTTTCATAAAAAGATACCCATTTACTTTAGAGGGGATTCGACTTTATTGGATAATGCAGACAATCTGATTAAACAATCAATGCGCAGGTTCTTTTTAAAGTGGATTTACCGTCATATTCAAACTGCATTTTATGTTGGAGTTGAAAATAAAAAATACTTTCTAAAGAATGGTATGCGCGAAAATCAATTGGTTTTTGTGCCGCATGCAATCGACAACGATAGATTTTCTGGCCCAACTATAACAAACTTCAGAAAAAAATTGAATATTGACGACTCGAAAATTGTGTTGTTGTTTGCTGGAAAATTTGAACACAAAAAAAATCCACAATTGTTACTCGAAGCATTTATTAATTGCAACCACAAATGTTGTGACTTGGTTTTTGTTGGTAATGGTCCAATAGAATCAGACCTTCATAAAACTTATGATGGGATAACAGATGAGGATTTAAGAAGTCGTATACATTTTTTAGATTTTCAAAATCAATCACAGATGCCAGATGTGTACCAAGCTTGTGATGTATTTATATTGCCATCACAAGGACCCGGAGAGACATGGGGGCTGGCCATTAACGAAGCAATGGCATCGTCAAAAGCTGTTTTGGTAAGTGATAAATGTGGAGCAGCGAAAGATTTGGTGCAAGCGGGTAAAAATGGATATATTTTTGAAAGTGGAAATATAGATGCGCTGGTAAAAAAAATAAATCTATTGATTCAAGAAAAAGAAAACATAAAGTTAATGGGGATTTATTCTCGTCAAATCATACAACATTGGTCGTTCCATAGCATTTGTGCATCAATTGAGCAAACAATTGGAGATAAACATTAATTTACTTTTTTGAAAACATTATTTCCCGATAAATTCAACTGGCCCGCCTATTTCCTAACCATCATTTTTGTTAGGATACTTTTCTTAGGCATGGGATGGCTGTCGCTTGTAGCCATCATGATTGCATTGTATCAATTCATCATTTTATTTAATTCTATCAGCACCATTATTCCCACTCGACATTTGTTGGGAAGCTTCATGTGCGTACAATTTTTTATTGGTCCAGTGCTTGCATACAATGGTTTAGACGAGTACCAATACTTCATGTATAAAATGCGGATTTCAGAAGCTGCTTATTTTCAATATGCGCTACCAGCAGTGACTTTATTTATTATTGGATTACACATCAACTCAGGAAAATACCAAGGAGAAGTAGTTGACCTCAAACAAATTGAAGCCTTTGTCAAGAAGAATAAAAAAATCCCTTATCTATTTATTATTATCGGATTGTTTTCCAGTATCGTTGGTACTTATTTTTCAAATGATTTGGCATTTGTATTTTATTTGTTGGGTAGTTTAAAGTTCATCGGATTGTTTTTATTCATCATTGGAACCAAACGCTTGCAAGTTTTGCCATTGATTGTTGTAATTGGATCTATTATTTCTTCATCATTTGGTAATGGGATGTTTCATGATTTGCTTACATGGATCATTTATTCGGCTTCTATTTTTGCAATAAAATATAAATTTGATTTTAAAATAAAATTGATTGGCCTATCTACATTCATCGTATTTGCTGTGGTATTGCAAGTTTTAAAAGGGAACTACAGAGCGGTTACGGGGGTAGAAAAAGAAAAGGCAGGCGTTGAAACCTTTGCAGAAATTTATCAAAAGGAAAATGAAAAAAAGGGGGTGTTCAGTTTTGAAAACTTGGCTACATCCAATGTGCGGATCAATCAGGGATTTATTATCACCAATATCATGACCAATGTTCCCGACAAAGTTGAACATGCCAATGGATCCGAAATGTATCAAATTTTAGAAGCAGCGATACTTCCCAGAATTTTAGCACCCAATAAATTAAATGCTGGCGATCGAACCATTTTTGTGAAATATTCTGGCATACCATTAACAGAAGGAACTTCTATGGGACTAAGTTCTTTGGGAGATGCCTATATCAATTTTGGTATAGCAGGTGGTATTGTTTTTATGTTTCTTTTCGGTGCTTTCTATTCTTATGTTTTGAATGTTTTTCAAAAAAATGCAAGACAGTTTCCAATTTTAATTTTGTTTACGGCGATGGTATTTTATTATCCTATTCGCCCCGATTGTGAATTACAAACCATACTTGGTCATCTATTCAAATCTTGCTTTTTGATTTTTATGATGATACAAACATGGAAACATACCTTCAAAGCTCAAAACATTACTGATTGACAAAAATACTCATCTTCATACCCTGGTTTGATCCTGCTTTCAAGGCAGGCGGACCCATTCAATCCATCACCAATCTTGTTCATCAATTTGATCAAGAGGTTTCCTATTTTATTTTTTGCAGCAACAAAGATGTGGATGGCTCCATCTTGCTGGATATCGATGAAAATTGTTGGGTAGATTACAATGACTGCACAAAAGTTTGGTATTGTGCTGTTCCCAACCCAATTGCCATTGCAAAAAAAATAGTGGCCATTGAAAAGCCAGATGTTATTTTTACCATCGGCTTGTTTTCTTGGCAATATAATATCTTGCCCAATCTCTTATTCCAGGCCAACCGAAAAATCATTTCTGTTCGGGGGATGCTACACCCTGGCGCACTGTCTCAAAAAACAATTAAAAAGAAAATATTTCTTGCAGTGTTTAAATTGCTCCGCTTACAGCATCAAGCCATATTTCATTGCACCAATAGCGATGAAGAACTGCATGTAAAAAATATATTTGGTCAACAAGTTAAAACCAAGGTAGCCGACAACTTCCCCAAAAAATTAACCGCCAAACTAGTTGCTCATAAGTTTCCAGAAAAACTGGTGATGATGACCATCGCGTTGATCAGTCCAATGAAAAATCATTTGCTTACTTTACAAGCATTGAAATCGTTCGATGCCCAAATCACGTATCATATTGTGGGTGCCATTAAGGACAATGATTATTGGGCCGAATGTCAAAAGATAATCGCGGTTTTGCCCAACAACATAAAGGTCATTTATCATGGTGAAGTATCGCCACATTTCATAGCCGAGTATTTAGAGCAGACACAAATTTTTATCATGCCCAGCAAAAGTGAAAATTATGGTCATGCCATTATCGAAGCATTAATCATGGGAAAACCGGTGATTACCTCTTTTTTTACACCTTGGAAAAATTTAGAACAAGGCCTTGCCGGTATGAATGTAGATTGTGATGCCCAACACATTGCACTTGCAATTAACCACTTTGCACAAATGGAACAATCGACTTATGATGTTTGGTGCGAAGCTGCCATCAACTATGCAAATGATAAAATTAATTATGAACATTTGCATCAACAATATCGTTCGCTTTTTTTTAATTTGGATGCATGAATAGGAAAGCCGAAATCATATCTAAGAAAGGAGCTGTTGTTTTTGTAATAACCTTTTTGGCGGTGTTCTTATTTTTATATTATGGAACGCTTGCCATGATTGGATTGGCTGCACCAGGTGGATATTACTCGCCTTTTATTGAGCAGTATTTGGATTACGTAAGTTGGATTAAGCAGTCGTTGCTTTGGGGTGTGGGAACCATATTTCATTTGGCTGGCGTAAACACTCAAACAGAACCCGGATTTCTGATTCGCATTGTACATCAAAGAGGCGTTTACATTGCCATGGACTGTGTAGGATATGGGGTGTACAGTTTTTGGATGGCTTATGTTATTGCCAATCGGTTGAATTGGAAGCAAAAATTAGCTTGGATAATCGGCGGCGTTTTTGCCCTGTGGCTAATCAACGTGTTTCGCATAGCGCTGTTTTTAAGGGCCATCAATCGCCATTCGGAAATGCCATTGGGGATTGATCACCATACTTGGTTTACCATAATCGCTTATTGTGCTATCTTTATCCTGATGTATTTTTTTAATAAATCTGCAGATAAACATCATGATCACCAAGCTTGACAAGTTTGATAACAGCTGGTACAAACCAGGGAGTTTCTTAAAAAGGATGTGTTGGTTCTTTATCAACAGTATCTTTTTTAAATCTTCTTTTTTTTCATCTAATCCATTGAAAAAATTGTTATTGAAATTATTTGGTGCTAAAGTAGGTGAGGGCGTTGTCATCAAACCGAATGTAAATATCAAATATCCTTGGTTTTTACATATTGGAAACCATACTTGGATTGGTGAAAATGTGTGGATCGATAATTTGACAACAGTTCAAATTGGAAATCATGTGTGTATTTCTCAAGGTGCATTTTTATTATGCGGCAATCATGATTATACGAAATCGAGTTTTGATTTGATGACAAAACCAATCATTATCGAAGATGGGGTTTGGATTGGCGCAAAAGCTACGGTTTGTCCGGGTGTTACTTGTTTTTCGCATTCGGTTCTGTCGGTAGGCTCAGTGGCAACAAAAAACCTTGATGCTTTTTCAATATATCAAGGAAATCCTGCACAAAAAATAAAAGAAAGGGTCATCGCTGATTAAATGCACGTATAACCCAAAAAAGTTAATTTTAATTCCTATTTTCAGCATTTTTAAATGCAGCGCACAATGAAAGTTACCATCATCACTGTAACATATAACTCTGAAAAATACCTGGAAGATTGCATTCTTTCGGTTATGCAGCAGCGTTACAGGGATATTGAACACATCATTGTAGATGCGCAATCATCAGATTCCACATTACAAATCATACATAAATACGAAGGCCATATTTCAAAATGGATCTCAGAAAAAGACAATGGCATGTATGATGCCATCAATAAGGGAATGAACATGGCAACCGGCGACATCATTGGCATTTTAAATAGCGATGATATGCTCGAAAATACAGATGTTGTTGATAGTATTGTTGCGGCTTTCGCCAGTCAAAACGTTGATAGTTTGTATGGCGATTTAGAATATGTTGACCCCATCGATCTCCATAAGATTTATCGCATTTGGAAAGGGAAGCCGTATAAAAGAAGTTTGTTCAACAGCGGTTGGATGCCTGCACATCCTACGTTTTATTTTAAGAAATCGATTTTTGAAAAATATGGTGGCTATGAAACCCATTTCTTCAGTGCCGCGGATTATGAACTGATGTCGAGGTATTTGTTTAAACACCGCATTTCTTCCTATTATTTGCCGAAGTTGTTGGTGAAAATGAGAAGAGGCGGACAAAGCAACAGCAATTTGAAAATGCGATTGCGCGCCAATAGAAGAGATTTTTTAGCCATGAAGAAAAACAATATTCCATTTCCATTTGTAGTGTCAATACTGAAACCTTTAAGTAAATTGCACCAGTATTATAAAAAATAGTATCCATCTTTAACAAAAGTACGTAGCATAGATGTTTTCTCTCTTCAGCCGAAAAAAAGAACCGCAAGCGATTGATTATTTCCCCATTACGTTGGATATCCATTCGCATATTTTGCCAGGAATAGATGATGGCTCACCAGATTTGGAAACTTCCATTCGGTTAATCAAAGGTTTGATGGAGATGGGCGTAACCAAATCAATTGCCACGCCACATATTATTAGTGATTTGTATCGAAATAATCCAACTACCATCAACAATGCGTTGAGCTTGCTGCGCAATGAGATAAAAGCACAAGGATTAAATTTTGAAGTCAACGCGGCTGCAGAGTACATGTTGGATAGTTCTTTTTTTGAATTGCTGCATAAAAAAGAGCCCATTCTCACCCTTAAAGACAACATCATTCTCACCGAATTTTCATATGCTTCGATGCCAGAAGATCCAGCAAAACATTCCTTCGAAATCATCATGGCTGGTTATTCGCCCATATTGGCGCATCCAGAAAGATATCCTTACTATTATAAGAATTACAGCATGTATCACCGATTTGTAGAATTGGGTTTTATGTTGCAACTGAATTTGCTTTCTTTAACTGGGTACTATGGCAAAGAGGCGGTAAAAGCAAGTCACTATATGCTTAAAAATGAGTTGGTGTCTTTTGTTGGAACAGACATGCATCATTTTCGTCACTTAGATATGCTAACTGATAATAAAAGTAGGTTGGAATTTCAAAAACATCTTTCGCATCGCAGCTGGAATAATTTTTTAAACGATTAGATTGCCCAATCTACAATTGTGTTTTCCCACGCTTTATTATATGCCGCAGTTATTTTGATGTAATTGTCGGTGTAGCCTTCCATCATTCCATTTTTATTTACGCTTTCAAACAACACCTTTCTGGTTTGTCCGATGTGTTGGTTGGTGAAAGATTGCGTTTTCAAGTAACTCAATTGGCGTAATATTTTATTGCGATTGTTTCTGATGCTGATGGGAACAATTTCCTTCATTTCGGCGGCTAAAGTATTGTCTCTTTCAGAGTAGGTGAACACATGCAAATAGGAGACATCCAAAGATTCTATGAACTGTGCCGATTCGTTGAATGCTGCATCAGTTTCGCCAGGAAAGCCAACAATTACATCTGCACCGATGCAGGCATGTGGCATCAATTGCTTAATGAGAGATACTTTTTCCTGATATAATTCTCTTTTGTACCGTCTACGCATATTCGACAAGACGCTGTTGTTGCCACTTTGCAATGGAATATGAAAATGCGGCATAAACTTTTTGCTGTTGGATACAAATTCAATCATTTCGTTGGTCAACAAATTGGGCTCAATAGAAGAAATTCTAATTCTTTCAATAGGCGATTCTTCCTCTAATGCCATCATCAAATCAAAGAAATGTTCTTCGTGCTTACGACCGCCGGTATAGCCTTTTCCAAAATCTCCCAGATTGATGCCAGTGAGCACAATTTCTTTGGCTCCGCCATTGGCTATTTCTTTTACATTGGTGATTACATTGTCTATACTGTCGCTTCTGCTTTTTCCTCTTGCCATTGGTATGGTGCAAAAACTACAATTGTAATCGCAGCCATCTTGTACTTTTAAAAATATGCGGGTTCGTTCTTTTACCGAGTGGGTAGGGGTGAACACATTCACATCTTCAATATCACAACTGCATATTTTCCCTTGGTCGTTTTTTGTAAGTTCTTTTAGATGAGTTGTAATGTTGAATTTTTCTGCAGCTCCGAGCACAAGATTAACACCCGGAATGGCCGCAATTTCTGCCGGTTTTAATTGGGCATAGCAGCCAGTAATAACCACCATCGCTTCAGGTGCTTTACTTTGAATACGCCTTACCAACTGTCTACATTCTTTGTCGGCATTATCGGTAACAGAGCAGGTATTGATGACATACAAATCGGCTATTTCATCAAAATCTTTTTTTATAAAACCATCATTTTCTAACATACGGGAAATGGCAGTGGTTTCACTGAAATTCAGTTTACAACCCAACGTATGTAATGCAACAGATTTGCTCATGTAGGCAAAGATAATTGTTTGTTGTTTGACGTTTGTGGTTTATTGTTTGTGGTTTGTGGTTGAAACAGCCTATCCTGCATCTAGTATCCAGAATCCAGTATCCAGAATCCAGTATCCAGAATCCAGAATCCAGAATCAAGCATATCCAGCCTATCCAGCTTATCTATCTTATCCAGCTTCAAACCTACCTCACAATACTTACCACAATTTTTTTATGCTCAAATATGATCGGGAAACCAATTCCATTGATGCTTTTGTCGATAAATGGTTGTGTAATTTTTTGTCCGTTGATCAATACCGCTGAAACGTTTTGGATATTGGGAATAGAAAATTTTAGTTTCCTTTTTTGCTGCTGCCCAGGATATTTTCCTCCGTTGCTGCTGATTTCTATAGTTGTCGTTTTACCTAGGCCCTTACAACTCAACCGTGTAATTTCAAATGATTTTTTGCTGATAGCATTGGGGTCTTGTCCATCATCTTCATACCATTCATATTCGCTGGGTTTCGCTGATGGGAAATAATGTATGGTTATCATTTTGTCTGGATATGCATCCGTATGTTGCATGTCTGCTGCCATTGGAATGAAAGCGCCTTCCTTTGCAAATACAGGTATTCCATTCATATTAATGCTGCTGTCTTGTATCCATCTTCCTCCTTTAATGGTTTGCATGGTTTGTACATTTGTCCAATTTCCTTTTGGCATATAATATCTTCTGATCGTTTGCTCCTTCTCTAGTATCGGAACAACCATTACTTGATCTCCCCAGAGATATTGCTCTTTTGCCTGATATAAATTTTCATCAGACTCGTCTAAGAAAAACATCGGCATCATCAGTGGTTTCCCTTTACTGGTTTGGTTGTAGCTCAATGTGTAATTGTAAGGCAACCAACGGTATCTCATTTTAATGGCATTTTTTGCCAGCGATTTGATGGGTTCTTGCCATAATGCAGCTTCACTTGGAATGTTTTTGGCATTGGCATCTAAATTTCCAAGTGCGGTACCATGCGGTCGGAAGATTGGTGTAAATGCTGCAAATTGCAACCAGCGCACATACAATTCCGCATCTCCATCTCCACCTGCAAAGCCACCTGCATCGCTGTGAATATAAGGTATACCAGAAATACTCATGCCTTGCAATAAAGGCAACTGCGCCTGTAATCCGCCCCAAGAGCGACTCACATCGCCCGACCAAGGAAAAATGGCATACTTCGCTGTGCCCGCATAACCGCTTCTATTCAAATTAAACAGCCTTTTTGTAGGATAAGTTTTGGTGAAATTTTCAAACAGCATCTTGCTCCAATAGTGTCCGTAAATATTATGAATTTCATTTGCCGAAAACAAACGGTCAAATCCCATATCCTTTAAATTGTGGTACATATCGGATGGATGTGTTTCCGGTTCTCCCAAATCACCCCACCATCCAGAAACGCCATTGCTCATTTGTTTTTTGTATTTATTAAAGAACCATTGTTGCGCATCTTTTCTAAATAAATCCAACAACCCACCCCTGCCAAAATAAAAATAATTCATGTAAAATGGTTTCCCCAAACTGTCTACTGCATGAAATGAAATGGAACTATCGTAGTTCATAGATGTTTTAACTACAAAAGGTTCTGTAATTAAAATGGTTTTGATGTGTTGTTTTGAATATGCATCCATCATTTTCTTGGGGCTAGGCCAAGCTTTTTTATTGATCCATTCTAAATTGCCCAATGTGCCTTGAATGCTATCGCCAAACCAAAACAAATCAAATATAATGGCATCAACAGGAACACTATCTTTTTTCATTTGATGAACAATGTCGTCGGATTGTTTTTGATTGATGTAACCAAACCTGCTCATTAAATTGCCCAAAGCCCAACGCGGTGGTAAAGGTTGTGCACCCACAAGACCAGCGTATGCTGAAAGGGTAGAAGCATAATCAGCTCCAGGAATAGCATAAAAACTAATTTCTCCGCTGCTAGAGCTGAATTCCATTTCATCCAACTTTTCTTTCCCAATATCAATAAATCCAATTGAAGGGTTGTCGTAAAATATTCCATAATGCTTATTGGATAAGATAAATGGTACCGAATAATTGAGCGCATCGGCATTCATTTGATATCCATACCATGCATTGTTTTTTAATGGAACTCGATACCCTCGTCTATTTAAAGGCAAGCTTCTAGACCCCGAGCCAAATATTTTCTCATCGGGTTGCAACAAAAATTTTAGACCGCGCGTGCTATCGTTTTGATAAACATCTACCACCTTGATGTATAGTTCGTTTGTTGGAGAATAGGAGATACCACTTCCATTGATAAATATGCTACTGCCGTTGGGCCATTCGATGAGCTTACCCCCTGCATATTCCATTAATTTGGCAGGCTGCATCAATGGGCTAACAATAACGGTATTGGATACTTGTTCATTCCTTGTTGAATTGTTACCCTTGAATGTTGTTTTGATGATTTGATTTGGATACGCATAAAATTTCCAAATGCCTTCTGAAGTAGTCAACTCCACATGGTCATCAGTCTTGGCCAATTTTATTACATCAAATTTTTGTGCAGATACAAAACATGTACTCCATAAAAACATCCAAATACTCAATTGCAGTTTTCTCATGATGGTCAAATGTTGAATTAGGCTCAATATATTTTATTTTGATTAATTTGCGCAAAGTTTATCCCTTTTCAACTGTAGCCATGAAAAATTTATTGCTTTTTTGTTTCGCATTCATTTACACACTTCCTGCAATTGCTCAAAAAGATTTTATTGGCATCGCCAAATACAAGATCACAACGTTAGGCTCAGAAAATAAACAGATAGACAGCATCATGGTTGTTTTTGGTGCACAAAAAATAAAATTGACTTTTTTTCTGCCTGCTTCAAATGATATGAAATTGGTTTCAAGAAAATCGGTTATCATTCATTTTGGAAACAAAGAACAGTTTGAAGTGGACGAAGATCAATTTACATATACTCAAATTCCTTTTACCCCTTCGTTGACAAATCATCGATTCAAAAATACCGGTCAGTATGATGCTGTAGTCAACAAGCTATGTTTGCAATATACTGCCGATTCTATTGCTCCAGCAAAAGCTAATGTAAAAAAAGCAGTTTGTAATGCCAGTATAGATTGGGGATTTCATGCTACGGAACAGTTCAACTACTTGGGTGCATTCCCCTTGGTTTTAGACAATCGATTGGTGATGAGTGCGGATGAATTTTTGCAGGATGGCAAGGTTGCGAAAATATTTATTACAGAAATTGAAGAACGAAAGAGTACAGAAGAGAGTTTTAATTTAATGGAATATAAAAAGAACAAATAATGAAAAAATGGAGCTTGGTGTTTTGCGGTTTACTGATGTTAAATGTTGGATTCGCACAAAAAAACCATTTGATTGAAGGGAAAATTGTTGACGAAAAAAATAATCCTGTGGCGATGGCAACCGTGATGTTGTTGAAAGGTGTGGACAGTTCGGTTGTAAAAGTGGAAATCACCAATGAACAAGGTGAATTTAATATACAAAGCAGTTTCAATGAAAAAGCCTTGCTCAAGGTTTCAAATGTTGGATACGAGATGTATTATTCTCCTACGATTGATCTTGCAGCAGAAGGCGATCCCCTTAAGCAAATGATTCAATTGATTCGTTCCAAATCAACCCTCGACGTGTTGACGATTAATGCCAAGAAGCCCATGTTTGAAGTACTGGCAGATAAAACCATTTTTAATATCGAACAAAGTGTCAATGCAACCGGTAGTGATGCTTTTGAATTGCTTAGAAAAAGCCCCGGCATCCAAGTTGACAACAACGATAACCTCAGCATGAAAGGCAAAACCGGCGTAAAAATTTACATAGACGGAAAAATTACGCCTTTCGATTCTAAAGATTTGGCTGCATACCTCAAAGGCATCAACAGCTCGGATATAGAAGCGATTGAAATGATCAGCAATCCTTCGGCAAAATATGATGCCAGTGGCAATGCCGGTATCATCAACATCAAACTTAAAAAGAATAAAAAATTTGGCACCAACGGCAATCTCACATTGGGCTATGTGCAAGGCATCCATGCTCGAGGAAATACTGCACTGTCGGTCAACTATAGAAATAAAAAAATAAATGTATTCGGCAATGTTGGTTTAAATAAAGAGCAGATGCAAAACACAATGGATTTGTATCGCATTCAAAATGATAGCATATACGATCTCGCTAGTACTACACTGAATAATAATCAAAATGCCAATGCCAAAGCCGGTGTCGATTTTTTTCTCAACAATAAAAACACCATTGGTTTTTTATCAACTATAAACATCACCAATAGAAAAGAAAATGGTTCGGGCAATACACCCATTTCACTTGCACAAAATCATCAGTTCGTAAAAAAATTAGTTGCCAATAGCAATGGAGAAGATAAAAATACCAACGTGAATTTCAACCTCAACTATCGGTATACCGACACCAGTGGAACAGAAATTAATGTTGATGCAGATCAAGGTTTTTTTACTAGTAGTGGAAAGCGCACACAGCCCAATACCTACATTGATGAGAATGGTATATTGTTATTTAAAATAGTAAACAGCAACAATCGTCCTGTTCGTATCGATATCTCTGCTTTGAAAGTAGATGCAGAACGAAAAATTTGGAACGGTAAGTTGGGATTTGGCGCAAAAGCAACTTATGTAAAAACAGCCAACACTTTCGATTTTTTTGAAGATAATATTGCTGGTACACCAGTAAAAATCTTAAGCAAAAGCAATGCATTTCAATACATAGAAAATGTAAATGCAGCATATGCAAATTTCAATAAAGCCATCAAATCAAAATGGACCTATCAATTGGGGTTGAGGATAGAGCAAACCAATAGTGAAGGCACACTCACCCGAGCAGATGGCGTTTTACAAACCGACAAAAATGTAAAAAAAGCGTACATCGACTTATTTCCTTCTGGAGCTTTGACGTACAACATTAACAGCAAACATGCGTTGAACTTGACCTACAGCCGAAGAATAGATCGGCCGACCTATCAAGATCTCAATCCGTTTGAAAACAAATTGGATGAGTTGACCTATCAAAAAGGGAATGCTTTTTTAAGACCGCAGTATACCAATGTTGTAGAAATGTCTCACATATTTATGGGCTTTTTAACCAGTACAGTCGGATACAATTATGTAAAAGATTATGCAACGGAAGTGACAGACACGCTTAGAAATGCAACGTATGTTCAACAACAAAATTTGGCCACTCAACAATTGCTCACGTTTAATGTAAGCAGTCCAACGCCTATAAAAAAATGGTGGAATGGATTTGTAAATATCTGGTACAACTATCAAATTTTTAAAGGTGCCATTGGCAACAATAAACTAAGACAGGAAATTCCCAATTATGGGGTGTATCTGCAGCAATCATTTACCTTGAGTAAAACCTATTCTGCGGAAGTGAGCGGTTGGTATAGCGGCCCCAATGTTTGGGGAGCCACCTGGAAAACGAAGCCACAAGGATCCTTGGATTTGGGCATGCAAAAACAAATGTTGCACAATACAGCCACTTTGAAATTGGCCATCACCGACATTTTATTTACATCTCCATGGAACGCCGCTTCCAACTTTGGTGGTGCAAATATTTCGGGCGGAGGAAAATGGGAGAGCAGAACCTGTAGGTTGACTTTTAGCTGGCGTTTTGGTAGCGCTCAAATTTCTGCAGCAAGAGAGCGGAAATCCGCCTTAGATGCGGAGTCAAAAAGAATTAAAGGCGCAGGGAATTAATAAAATCTTTCCTTATTTTACATGACAAAATTTGATAGACGCATGAGTTTTCTAAAGTATTTTATTTCAAAAGAAACAATGAAACCCTTATTCTTGCTGAGTTTGATAGTTGTTGTCCTGTCTTGTCATGGACAAAATGCTACGTTTCAATTATCAGCCAATGACTTTCAGAAAAAGATAGCAAGTACTTCTAATCCAATAATTATTGATGTGAGAACACCTGGCGAAGTGGCCGGTGGCGCACTCGAAAATGCCCAAAATATTGATTACAAAGACGCCACATTTGAGCAGCATATCCAACAATTACAAAGAGAATCTACCTACTTTGTTTATTGTTTGTCGGGTGGCAGAAGTAGTGCAGCGGCTGATTATATGCGAAAAAATGGATTTCAAAATGTGTACGAATTGAAAGGTGGAATTTTGGCTTGGCAAAACAACAACCTGCCATTGGCAAGCGCCACTGCAGTTTCGAAGGAGGATGTGATTTCAGCAGAAGCTTACAAAAAATTAATTCACTCAGATAAAATAGTATTGGTTGATTTTTATGCACCATGGTGCGGGCCGTGTAAAAAAATGGAGCCCTTGTTGGCCGAAATGTCTACTCAATTTAAAGGGAAGGCCACTATTGTAAGAATTGACATCGACCAAAACAAATCCCTGGCAAAGCAATTGCGTATAGATGAAATTCCATTTTTTAAATTATATGTAAATGGAGAAGAAAAAGGGAATTATATTGGGGAGTTAGACAAAGCTACTTTCGAACGCATTCTCAACACAAAAAACTAATATATTTATGGAGCAACTCAACCTGGGTATTGGCACCAGATTGCAACACATTCAACATGGACCCGGCGTGATAGTTGGGGTTCGCTATGCAACCTATTTGATTTCTTTTATCAATGTGGGAATTAAAGAAGTTGAAAAGACAGACACAGGTCTTGATGACATCATACCAGAAAATGTAACAACAGAATTGGAAACGGTATCGTCGGTTGAAACATCGCTCTTGAAAATTCTACGCATGTGGTCGGATGTAAATGAGATTGTGCCTTTGGGCGATCGTTGGAAAGGTGGAACCATGTTGCTTCAACCAGCCGACAAAACACAGAAACCCAAGGAAGTTCCGGTGGATGTGTTTTTTCATAAAATTGTAATGCTTCGCGATAGGTTGCGTGTGATGGAACAGCAAATCAATGCGCACAAACTGCTGAGCGATGAAGATAAAGTGAATTTACAACAATACATCACTAGAATTTACGGTACACTTACCACCTTCAATGTATTATTCAAAAACAAAGAGCATTGGTTTGTAGGGGAGAAAGGAAGTGGAGAATAAGCCCATTTGTTATCGAAGTTCCAACTCATTATTTGTACACTGGCTTGTACTGCATTCTGCTGTCATCTGATAAATACAAAATCAGCTTGTCCATTTCGAAATGATAATCTACCAGATTGTTGCTGAGGAGTTGCAGCTTAAATTCGACAGCAGCATGCTGTATGCAAGCTCTTAAAGTAGAACTCAATGCATGGAAACGAATGCGTTTGCCCATAACCGTGAAATTGCCGCCAAAGCCATTGCAGCCATCATATCCAGAGATACTTTTGTTGGGCAAATTGAAATTCAAAAATGGCATACCGTTTGGAAATGTAGTGACGTCAACTGCAACATCATCTATCGCTTCTAGTTCCCATTTATTGTGCAATCGAACGTCAAGCAAATATTTTCCGCATCCTTTATATTCGATTCCATTATGGCTTACCAAGGTGTTGTTCGATGTTGTGTTGTTGTCACAAGGCAAGTCTGAAACGATTATTTCAATTGGTTTTTCTCCTGGCTTTGAAGTTATTTTTTCGGATGAATTGATTAGAACTGGAATTGCGGGCTTAGCTGAAACCCGGATGCCATCATTAGATTCAAACAAAATAGCTTGGTCAAAATTGATGTGTAGTGTCCATGGCGTGGGTATGTTACCGGTAGCTTCAAAATCCAAACCATTTGCTTGTTTCAAGGCCATAGTAGAATCTTGGGCCTTGATCTGGTTTTGTGTAGATTGAATTTTTCTTAGCTTGATTTGATGGCGATTACAGGAAAACATCAATGCTGCAGAAATCATTATTGTGGTGGTTGTCAGCAGCTTTGAGTTCATCATAACATTGATATTTCGCATTCAAAAAATGAAGACGCTAAGGCTTTAGATTGCTCTGTTCAAATCAAAATGCTCCAATTCTTTGCTAACAAAATTCAAGAATGTAGAACCCAATGCGCCATCAATAATTCTATGGTCGTAGCTAAGGGAAATGTACATCATGTGGCGAATACCGATGGTATCGCCATGAGCAGTTTCTATAACCATTGGTCTTTTCTTAATAGCACCTACAGCCATGATAGCTACTTGAGGCTGATTGATGATGGGGGTTCCCATGATGCTGCCAAATGTGCCCACGTTGGTTAAGGTGAATGTGCCGCCAGTGGTGTCGTCTGGTTTTAATTTATTGTTTCTTGCCGCATTAGCTAAACCATTCACTTGTTTTGTTAAGCCTACAAGATTGAGTTGGTCCGCATGTTTGATGACAGGTACAATTAAATTTCCAGAAGGAAGAGCGGTAGCCATGCCAATATTTAGATCTTTCTTTATAATAATTTTATCGCCATCCAATGAGCTGCTAAGCATCGGATATTTTTTCAATCCTTTTACAACTGCTTCTATAAATAATGGGGTAAAAGTGATTTTTTCACCTTCTCTTTTTTCAAATTCTTTCTTTGTTTTTTCTCTCCACAAAACCAAGTTGGTAACATCGCATTCTACAAAGCTGGTTACGTGTGGACTAACGTGTTTGCTGTCTACCATGTGTTTGGCAATGAGCTTGCGCATTCTGTCCATTTCTATAACTTCTACATTGCCTTGATATACGACAGGCGTATTTTGTGGGGCTGCAGCTGGTGCGGGTGCTGGACTTGCGGCGGCTGTTGAAACTGGCGCAATTACAGTTGCCGTTTGTGCTGGTGCAGCTTGTTTCCCTTTATTGGCAACGTATTGTAAAATATCTTTTTTACTTACTCTTCCATCTTGTCCCGATCCAGGAATATTTTCCAGTTCGGACATGCTGATGCCTTCACTTTGTGCAATATTCAAAACCAATGGGGAGTAAAAACGCATTCCGCCAGTATTGGCTTGGGACGCTTGTGCTGCTGTTGGTTGAAATGGAATTTCTTCAATTACTTTTGCTTCTTCGTATGTTGGCTGCGGAGTGGTTGCTGGAGCTGCTGTTTGTGTTGCGTTGCCTGATCTGATTTTTGCTATAACTGTTCCAATGGGCACCACATCATTAACATTAAACAAAATCGATTCAATGATGCCTTCAGCAGTGGAGGGCACTTCACTATCCACTTTGTCGGTTGCAATGTCTAAAACCGTTTCATCCATTGCAATCTTATCACCGGGTTGTTTGTGCCATTTTAAAATGGTGGCCTCCATGATGCTTTCGCCTAATTTCGGCATAATCAAATCAACTAAACTCATACGATTAAAACTAATGATGATAAAATAATGGCAAATGTAAGTAAAAAGGTCAAGTAGCAACATCTACAACAGTCAAAATAATACCACGAATATGAAATTTTCAACAAAAAATAGAACGGCTATGAAAAGCTATTTTTTAAGGGAATTTCGTTGGCCAATTATTAAAATTCTAAGTAGAATATTTGATGCCATCTATTCTTTATCATTTGACAGCATAAACATTCGAAGCAGGTTTAATGCATTCATCGCGGTGAGTTGAATGTTTTTTTGACGGTCAAATCTGAAATGAAATTTTTGAGTGATTATTTTTTCTGCATTACCCACGGCCATCCAAACAGTACCGGTTGGTTTGTCGGGCATGCCGCCTGTGGGTCCCATGATGCCAGAAACTGCAATGCCATAATTCGTTTTGGTGTGTGTCAATAATCCGTTTACCATTTCTTTTACCACCTCTTCACTCACGGCACCAAATTGCGCTAAGGTGCTTTGTTTTACCGCTAGCAATTGTTCTTTTGCTTCATAGGAATAAGTAATTAAACTTCCTTCGTAATAGGCAGATGAGCCCGGCACGCTGCTAATCAAATGTGCAATATATCCTCCGGTACAGCTTTCTGCAGTAGAAATTGTTTGATTTCTTTCCAACAGCATTTTCCCTATTTTTCTTTCCATTGGCTCGTCTTCATCCGTAACGAGATAATCCTTAACCAATATTTTTAAATCGGCGAATAAGGCATCAATCAACTGATTGACTTCGTTTTTTTCTGGTCCGATGGCGGTAAGTCGAAGTCGAACAATGCCATGATTGGGTAGATAGGCCAATTTGATATTGTTTGGCAATGTGGTTTCAAAATCCTGAATCAAATCTGCCAGCATCGATTCGCCAATGCCAAAGGTGACTAACGTTCGATGTGCGATATGTGGCAGCTGAAACTGATTGGAGAGGAAGGGTAGAATATAATCTTCCATCATGCCCATCATTTCAAATGGCACGCCGGGTAAACTAAAATAAATGGTTTTGTTTTTTTTGAATTGCATACCAGATGCAGTTCCCCTTTTATTGAGGATGACAGTGCAGGTGTTGGGCACTTCTGCTTGTTTGATATTTCTTTCTGTAATGGGACGTTTAAAAACATGTTCAAAAAGATGCGTCACATTGTCCAAGGCGGCTTGGTTGATGATGAGTTCGCCATCAAAATATTTACACAACAAAGGCTTGGTGATGTCGTCTGCAGTTGGGCCTAAGCCTCCGGTAATGAAAATGATGTTGGCTTTGCCAGACTCTTCATCAAGTGCATTCCAGATGCCATCCCAGTTGTCTCCAACCGCCACACGTCTCGCTACCGGAATACCAATTGAATTTAATTGCTGTGCCATCCACGCACTATTGGTGTCTATAACCTGACCAATAAGTAATTCATCGCCGATGGTGATGATAGAAGCTGTAATCATGCGTCAAAAATATAACTTTAAAAATGGAAGAAAGCAATGAAACAAATTAAATAGAAAGTTGTTGCCTCAAACAATTGCAATTGAACAAAAAAATAATCTTTACTTTTAGCTAAAAAAATGAAAGTGCAATCATACAGTAATCACAAAAAAATGGCGCCAACAATTTATTACGTGGCACTTGCTTTGGCATTAATGGTTTTCCTTTTTACCATCATTCACGTACAGGATATCTCCAACATGGTTCATGGGTATTGGCTGCCAATTTTATTTTTGGCGCTTTCTTTTTCCCTTATTTTTATTGGATATTTTGCAAGGGCATTGGCATTGAAAGCACAAGATCGGGCCATTCGTGCAGAAGAAAATTTGCGTCATTTTGTTCTAACTGGAAAATTGCACGACAACAGGCTAGGTTTGTCACAAATCATTGCATTGCGGTTTGCATCAGATGAAGAATTAGAAACGTTGGCAAAGAAAGCAGCCCAAGAAAACTTAAACAGCAAACAAATCAAAGAGCAAATTACAAACTGGCGCGCGGATTATTATAGGGTGTAGGATTGATGCTGGATCCTGGATCCTGGATGCTGGATCCTGGATGCTGGATGCTGGATACTGGATAGGCTGAATCAACACCAAACACCAAACAACAAACACCAAACAATAAACACCAAACACCAAATAAATTGTTCACATCAACAACACAAATAAGAGTTCATTACGCGCTTACAGATCAGATGGGTGTGGTGTATCATGGGCGGTATGCAGAGTTTTTTGAAATTGGCAGATCAGAAGCTATTCGCGATTTAGGATTCACGTATAAAGACATTGAGGCAATGGGTGTTATCATGGCGGTTGTAGAAATTAATATCAAATACATTCGCCCCATTCGTTACGACGATTTTATAAATGTAAAAACAACATTAACGCAACTGCCCACCGACCATCGGGTTAGTTTTCACAGTGAGATATACAGTCAAGATGATCAATTGCTCAGCAAGGGAATTGTTACATTCTATTTTCTGGAAGCTAAAAACATGCAAAAAACAAACATGCCAGAGCCGTTGTATAATTTATTGAAAGGGTATTTTTAGATAGGCTAGATAGGCTAGATAGGCTAGATAGGCTGGTTAAAGCTTGATACTAGATGAAAATGCACTCCCTTCATCCTTCGGGGGAAGGGTTGGGGATGGGGGCTCAAACACGCAACCTAATTTATTT
>CAIQHJ010000124.1 GCA_903871575.1 uncultured Bacteroidota bacterium | reverse complement strand
ATGAGTTGCAATTTGTTGTTTCCAATTTTAGCACTTTCTTCCCGCCTGCGCATCCATTTGCGCCAACACCTTGTACATAGATGCTGTCATTTGCGCCAGCAGTTATAAACCGAACTTTAATTTTTAATCCAATGCTTCCACTGTCTAAAATTGCCCCAGCGGGTAAGGTCCATAAATAACTTATTGCCCCACTTAAAGTTGAAGTGGTATATCTTGTTGCATTTGATGTTCCAACTATTGAACAAATACTTGTTATGCCCGTTAACGTTGTTGGAGTTGACAGTGTTGATATCGCTACATTCGATAATTTCTGTGCTTTAGTTGAGCTATTGCCACATCCAGATGTATATCTCAATCTTATGCTGTCTGTATTGGCTGCTGCTCCATTGTTGCTAAATTTCAATTTAATATATCTAGCATTCGCTCCGTTCAAATCACCTGAATCCAAAGCTGCAGATGTAGCTATTGCAGATCCTGTTGGTAAAATCCATTCATAACCTGTTGCTGCCATTGCTGTAGTTGTTGAATTTGGGAGTAATGGAGCACTGTAACGATAAACTCTATTGCCACATACATCATTCACCAAAGTGATACCAATACTCGTTGGCATTGACGGTGCCGTTAAGTTGGCGTTGTTGAGTTTGGTAGATTTGACACTGCCATTTCCACAAGTTGATAAGTAGTAAGCCCTTACACTATCACCAGCTGCTGCGGCATTATTATTTACAAACTTCATTCTTATAATTCTACTGTTTAATGTGCCTGAATCTATAATTGCATTTGCAGAAAGAGTCCCTATAAATTCCCAAGCATACCCTGTTGCAGCTGCATTACTTGTTGTTCCAGCTGTAACTAACGGCATAGCATACCTGTATACTTTAGCACCACATGTTCCAATACTTAGAGGCGTTATTGTAATTGCTGATGGTGACAATGGAGGACTAATTTTTGGCACAGAAAATTTTAACGCTTTAAAATTACTGAGTCCACAATTGCTATTATATTGAGCTTTTAAACTATCTCCAACAAAAGTTGCATTGTTGTCTGTATATTTCAATACCATAATTCTCGATGTCAAACTTCCCGAATCTATTACGCCATATGATGCTACGCTTCCTGTTAATGTCCACAAATATCCTGTTGCAGCTCCATTGGTGGTAGTTGCACTTGGCATTATAGGCATTATACATCTATACTTTCTCTGTCCACAAATATTTGTGCTTAAAGGGGTTATTGTTATTGAAGTTGGTGCAGCAGGCGCATTTAAAGTAGCTAGATTAATTTTCAATGATTTTTTTATGCTGTTGCCACATGCTGAAGTATAGTTCAAAATAATGCTATCACCAGCAGCAGCGGCATTATTACTTACATATTTAACCACGATTATTTGAGAAGTAAATGTTCCAGAATCCAATTGAGCTAATAATGGTGTTGGACTTGTGAACGACCATAAATATCCTGTTGCTGCTGCAATATTCGCAGTTCCTACAGGTAAGTTAGGCGCAGTATATCTAATTTTTCTTTGTCCACAAACATTGGTGATTAAAGGTGTTGCAATGATGCTTGTTGGAGGTAATGGTGGACTCAATAAGGTATTGATTAATACGGCACTTTTGTACGGACTAAATCCGCAGCTATTATATGCACTAACTTTTATGCTGTCGGTATTGAAAGCTGCATTATTGCTAAAATATTTTAATCGAATTATCCTTGAAACATTGATATCACCTGAATCAACGATTACAGAAGATACACCTCCACAAGAAGTAGGAATGATCCATTTATATCCTTGAGCATTGTTGGTTATTGATGCGGTATAACGGTAAATTCTACCGAAGCAAGTATTGTTGACAAGCGTTTGCGTTATGGATAATGGTGCTGCTGGAGGATTGCCATTTATTATTGTAAGATGTAGTGTGATTATTGAATCGCATCCCACCGAATTGCTGATGGTGTCAGAATAATAACCCGTGTTTGTAATGTTAATCCCGTTCCATTGAAAAGGTAACTGACTTGTACAAATTGTTGTGTGAATGGTGTCTCTATTATATGGTAAAACCGTTACTGATGCTGAGCTTGATAAATAATCTGGATATGCATTACATCCATCCAATGTGTGCAATTCTTGTAAATAATAAATTGTTGTTGAGTCGGGATAAACTATTATTTGAATTGGATTCGATGTGCCAGAAAATGATATTGAATCATTGATTGTACCAAACCATGGTCCTTGCCCAGTAACATTCATCGTTAATGTAGCCGCATTACCCGGACAAACACTGGGATTGCCGGATAAAAAACCTGTTGGTAAAGGAATTGTAGCTATACTTATTGATGAGCTGTTTGAAGATCCAAAAGAATTATAAGGCGTTACGCTTATGCCAACTACAGTATCAAATATTTGAATCGTAATTGAATTGGTATTGGTTCCACTTACAATGTTGGCATTGCCATTGATTGTCCAATTATATCCTGTTGCAAAATTTACGGGGTTGATTGCAATTTGTACGGTATCTCCAAAGCATACCAAAGTATCCGCATGAATAATACCTGCATCTTCGGGTAAAATGCTGCTACTTACAACCAATGTTGCAGCATTACTTATTGCTTGACAATACCCCGATTTCATGACACAACGATATTGTGCATTATTTAAAGATTGAGGCGCATTGCTAACCGTTAAAGTTGAAGTGTTTACGCCACTATAATAGTTGTTGTTTGTGAGGTTTACAAAGATTCCGCTTGAGTCTATTTGCCATTGATATACTGGGAATGAGCTGGTTGATGAAACCGAAAACTGTGCATTTCCACCCAAAGCAATAGAAACACCAATAGGTTGAGATGTTACACTCATTGGCTGACTCGCCCATCCTGATGCCAATTGAACTGCGGCTTGTGCATTCAAACGCCCTTTGCCAATTAGTCCAATGTAAGTTGGGTTTAATGAATCAATATTTACTGAAGAGATTTTTAAAATGGTATCAATATCTTTTCGACTTAAACAGGGATTAACACTCAACATCAAACCAACTGTGCCACTAACAATGGGCGCAGCATAGCTTGTTCCTGAACTATTAAGGTACCAATTTTCAGCTGGGTTTATGGCTACATCGTAACCAGGAGCACTTAAATCTACCTTATCATTGTGTTGATGTGTAGATGTAGGATCATTTAGAATCTTCATGTGATTATCTAACGGACCAATACTTGTAACAGAAAAAACATTATCATATGCAGCAGGGTAAACATATGCAGCAGGGTTTGAACATGTATTGCCATTTCCTGCAGCCGCAACCAAAAAAGCACCAACGCCATACGCTTCATTAACGACTTGTTCTTGATAGAGGTTATAAAAGCAACCTGATGTCCAACTGAGGTTAATTACTTTTGCCCCTGCATAAGCTGCATTTAAAACTTCATTATAATTCATAAGATATAATCCAAGTTTGCAATTGTATCCAATAGAACTTAAGCCATTATTGTTGTTTGTTTTTCCTGCTGCTAAAATGGCAACTGCATTACCATGTGTTGGTGTAGATGTGCCCGCGTTGATATAAGCATACTTTCCCAACAATTCGGAATGGTTTGGACTATATGATTGGTCTGTAATTGCTATAACTACATTAGAGTCACCTTTTGTGATATCCCAAGCAGACTGCGCATTGATGAGATTAAGCGCATAATTGTTGACTCCTGCAACAAGTGAATAATCATTTGGTGTATGCAATGTATCATAGATTGGTGCAGGATAAACGCCTGAAACAGCAAGTACAAAATTAGTTAAGGTTTGCTCGAGTTCATTTTGCGTTGAACTAGATGACAATTCATAAACCTTTTGAAGCATTTTATTTCTTGATGACGGTAATGCTTGCGTACAAGAAAAAATATTTAGCGAATTGATGTATACATTGAAAACAGAATCATTGGAGACTAATTGTCTGTTTGTGGATTGATAGGGTATATGATTTTCATTTTGTATGGTAACCCAAACTTTTGATTGTGAAAACCCTTGAAGATTAATGATTAAATGCAATAAAAATAAACAACAGCATGATTTTAGGCGATTCATAAGTGTTATGATTTTGGGTTTAAAAACTAATTATTTTTAGATATTAATTTCAAAAATTGGATATTTATTTTTTCGCAAAATT
>CAIQHJ010000123.1 GCA_903871575.1 uncultured Bacteroidota bacterium | reverse complement strand
CCGTAGCACTTTGTGACGCATTAGGAAATCCTCAACACAGTTTCAAATCTGTTCACATAGCCGGAACAAATGGAAAGGGAAGTACAAGCCACATGTTGGCAGCAATGCTACAACAACAAGGTCACAAAACCGGATTGTACACTTCCCCACACATCAAAGATTTCGGCGAAAGAATACGCATCAATGGAAATATGATTGACAAGGATTTTGTTATTGCTTTCACCGAAAAAACAAAAAGCATTTGTCAGGATATTCAACCTTCTTTCTTCGAACTCACTGTTGCCATGGCATTTGAATATTTCGCTTTGCATAAAGTGGATATTGCCATCATAGAAACCGGACTCGGCGGTCGACTCGACAGCACCAATATCATCAACCCAATTCTCTCTATCATCACCAATATTGGTTTTGACCATACCAACTTATTAGGCAATACGCTAGAAGCCATTTCATTTGAAAAAGCAGGCATCATTAAAACCAATACACCCGTTGTTATTGGAGAATTTTTAAAAGAAACAAAACCTGTTTTTGATAAGAAAGCCAATGAAATGAATGCGCCTATTTTTTACGCATCGGAAATATATGAAGCCCATATTATTGAAAACAACAACACATATTTAAAATGTCAGGTTACAGACAATTCGAATTTTCATTCCGAAATTTTCACCCTCGACCTCAACGGAAACTATCAATTAAAAAACCTAAGAACAGTTTTAGCCGCAGAAAAAATTTTGGCAACGCTTGGTTTCTCAATTGACGACCCAAATGAAAAATATGCGTTGGCTCATGTCAAGTCCATCACTGGCCTCAAAGGCAGATGGGATGTTGTTTCAGAAAAACCTTTGCAAATTCATGATGTTGCACACAATAAAGATGGCATACAAGCGCTACTCCAGCAATTGAAAGAAAATCATCCTAACGCCAATTGTCATTTTGTAATGGGGTTTGTAAATGACAAAGACATTTCAGCTGTACTTGAATTACTGCCACAAAAAGCGCGTTATTATTTCACCAATGCGCACATTCCCCGTGCGCTTCCATATGCAACACTTCATGATATGGCGAAAGAAAAAGGTTTAATCGGCGGCAGTTATGATGATGTAAACGAAGCCATTGATGCGGCAAAAAATGCTGCAGATGCAACTGATGCAATCATCGTGTGTGGGAGCTTTTTTGTTTTGTCTGAAGTAAATACCTAACCAAGCAAATTTAATTTTTGGAGCGCATAAAAAATGCACAAGGCATGCATACTTTGTTTTATTTCGCTACTTAACAGCAATTCCTTCACTGCAGAAATAGGCAATAAGCTAATTTTGATTTCTTCGTTTTGATCCAGTTCTTGCGCCTGTATTTTCACACCACCAGTGGCTAAAAAAAGATGCGTGAAATTATTCATCAATCCGGGATTAGCAGCTGTACAACCGAGGTAAACAATCTCATTGAATTGATACCCTGTTTCTTCCAATAATTCTCTTGTAATTCCTTCTATTGGCGATTCATCCTGTTCAATAAATCCACCTGGCAGTTCCAGTATTTCTGTACCGATGGGATGTCGATATTGTGTAACCATGATGACTTCTCCTTCCGCTGTGATAGCCATCGCCGTTGCACTAGGCGGCATCTCCACCACAAAATATGGATCAACTATTTTACCTGAAGCCAATTCATACGCATCTTTTCTTGCCTTAAAATATGGATGATTGCTGAGGTAATCGGAGCGCAGTGTGTTCACTTTCATATTGCTGATTAATTCCATTGCTTGCTATCTCGAAGGGATTGTATTTGAGCAACATGGTGTCTTCCGTGCCATGCATATTTTCCCAACAAATACCACAATGACATTTCTTTGTTGTACTCTGGATGCATTACTGTTCTATTGAAATCAGATGCTGATACATGACTAAACAATTCATGCCATCTCAAATGCAATGCGTGCAATAAAGTGATCGACACATTAATGGGTATATTAGAAACATCGCTGGTTTCTACCCAAGTATTTTGATCGTATGGCTTAATGATGGGATTGTTTTCGGTGATGGCCAACTTACATCTGATAAATGCATTCATGTGGCTGTCTGCCAAATGATGAATAACTTGTTTCACCGTCCAGCCATTAGCTCTGTAAGAAGTATCGAGTTGATGGGCATCCAAATTTTGAATGACCGCTTCCGCTATTTTTGGTAAAAAAAGAATATCGAGCAGCCATTCTCTGCGTTGTTGTTCAGAAAAAGGCTGCTCAATAAACTCCCCTATTGGATAAATACTTGATTGCATTATTTGTTTGCTGCTGGCTTGATGTCTTTCAAAGTGATTTCAAAAATCAAAATCGCGTTGGGCGGAATGGTACCACCTGCTCCTCTTTCACCATAACCCAATTCACTTGGAATCAATACTTTCCATTTTGCGCCAATGGTCATCAATTGTACAATTTCCGTCCAGCCTTTGATTACACCACCCAAAGGAAATGTTGCAGGCTCGCCTCTTTTGATGGAATTGTCAAACTCAGTTCCGTCGGTTAATGTACCTACATAATCAACCACAACAGTATCTGCTGCTGTTGGATGAATACCGTTGGGATCTCCTGCTGTAAGGATTTCATATTGCAATCCAGAAGGCAATACAACTACGCCATTTTTTTCGCTATACGATTTGCAGAATGCTTCATTTTTTTCTTTTGCTGCAGCAGCTTTTTTTTGTGTGAACGCTTGTATTTTTTCTTGCAATGTATTGCTGGCTTGTTCTTTTGTCATGGAGGTTGGTTTATTGTTTAAAACATCATCAAATGCTTTCATCATTGCAGGCAAATTTAATTCTGTGATGCCTTGAGATTTCATGTTGTCGGCAATGCTTATTCCGGCTGCATAGCTAAAGCTATCGATACCGTTTTTCAAGTCTATTTTTGAATCTTGTGTTGCAGGTGTTGATGCTTTTGTTTTTCTTTTTTTATCCTGCGCCTGAACACTGAATTGTGAGAAGGCAAATACGGCCATGCAAAAAATTACTTTCTTCATTGATTTTATTTTATAGTGTTGATTAATATTGTGCAAATAAACAGAACTTTATTCATCTCTCATTTGATGACCTGTTAAATGTATAAAAACATCTTCTAAATTAGCTGCTTTCGTTTGTTTCGGCCTTTCAAAACCGCTGTTAACCAACTCATCTATCATCTTGTCTGGCGAATCTAATTTTATAATCGAGCCTTTATCCATGATGGCGATGCGATCACACAATTGTTCGGCTTCATCCATGTAATGTGTAGTGATGATTATCGTAGTACCTTGTGCACGTATTTCCCGAATCAAATCCCAAAGGTTGCGCCTTGCCTGTGGATCTAAGCCGGTTGTAGGCTCATCTAAAAATATAATCTTCGGCTTGTTGATTAATGTGGTGGCAATAGAAAATCGTTGGCGTTGCCCTCCGCTCAATTCTTTACTCTTGCTTTTGGCTTTCTCCTCTAAATTCACCTTCTTCAACAAAGCAATTGGATCAACTTTTTGGTTATACAATCCACCAAACAAATGTATTAATTCTACCAAATTTAGGCCAGGATAAAACCCTGATGTTTGCAATTGAACACCAATGATGTTTTTAATGGCTGAAGGGTTTTTGTCTAAATTTATTCCATCTACCATAATTTCGCCGGAAGTCTTTGACCTAAGTGTTTCAATAATTTCAAGCGTCGTAGACTTCCCTGCGCCATTGGGTCCCAACAAGCCAAAGATTTCTCCTTCCATTACATCAAAAGAAATTGATTTTACCGCATTAAACGAACCGTAATTTTTTACCAGGTCTTTTACGGAAATGATTGTTCTGCTCATGGCAATGTATTTTCAAGTTCATCCATCATTAATTTGCTTCCAATAAACATGGGTGTTCTTTGATGTATTTCTGTGGGTTCTAATTCCAGAATTCTTTTTTCTCCATTGGTTGCTTTCCCGCCTGCAATTTCAACAATAAATGCAAATGGATTGCATTCATATAGTAAACGCAACTTCCCTTTGGGTTTATCATTAATCGCTGGATACATAAATATGCCTCCTTTAATCAAATTGCGGTGCACATCTGCCACCATGCTACCAATGTATCTTTGCGTATATGGGCCTCCGTTATCTTTTGTTTTTTTCTGACATGCGGTGATGTACTGCTGAACTTTTTCGGTGTATTGGAAAAAGTTTCCATGATTAACCGAATAAATTTTT
>CAIQHJ010000122.1 GCA_903871575.1 uncultured Bacteroidota bacterium | reverse complement strand
TACAGCTTGTTCGGTAAGTGCTGCAAGAACATGCGCTTTGAATGCCACCTATTTACCGCCTGCAGTAGCTGCAATTTCGGGTAGTGCAACGCCGTGTATTGGAAACAGTATTCAATATGTTGCATCTGCTACAACGCCTACCTCTACACAATCAACCATCAGTGTGTATCGCTGGACAAAACCCAATTTTACAACTATTACCTCTGCAGCAGCAGATAGTTCATCCATCACTTTGCGATACAATACCGGGTTTACTGGTGGCTCAATCATTTCTAAAGGACAATCTGCTTGTGGTGTAACAGGTTCATCTAAAACAGTGCTTTTACAATATCTCCCACCAACACCATCGAGCATTACATCGAGTACAAGCTCATACAATGCTTGTATTGGCAACAGTATAACGTATACGGTTGTTGTTCCGCTACCCAATACCACGCAAAGAGCGGCTACGGCTTACCGTTGGACAAAACCCAATTATACAACAATTACATCGGCTGCAGCAGATAGTTCATCCATCACTTTGCGATTCAACACTGGCTATATTGGAGGCGCATTAACAGTAAAAGGCCAAACAGTTTGCGGTGCAACGGGTACTGCAAAATCACAAACCTTAACACATACGGGATGTTCTGCTGGAACCAAAATCAATGAAGCAACTGAATCATTATTCACTACAAATGTTGATTATCAATTAAGTCCCAACCCAACCACAAATAATTTTACATTGCAAATCAACAAGCAATTCGGCAATACCACTGCAACGCATATACGCATTTTAGATTTGCAAGGCAGGACAATTCAAACTAAGACAGCAGCAAGCAATACACCCATCAGCTTCGGTGAAACGTTGCATGCAGGGATATATGTTATCGAAATAAAAACAGGCAATAACATTAAGATAATCAGGGCAGTGAAGCAGTAGAGAAATTTAAATGTGTCAAATAAAAAACCTTCCTTAATGGGAAGGTTTTTTTATGCAGTAAAATTGTTGATTTGAAATTAGCTAACCAGCGTACCAACTTTTTCGCCGGTGATGACACTTAGTAAATTGCCTGGTTTGTTCATATCAAATACGATGATGGGCAAATTGTTTTCCATGCAAAGCGTAAAGGCTGTCATATCCATTACGTTTAATTTTTTGGAGATACAGTCTGCAAAAGAAATGGTATCGAATTTGGTTGCTGTGGGGTCTTTTTCTGGATCAGCGGTATAGATACCATCTACACGTGTACCTTTTAAAATAACATCTGCCTGAATTTCAATTGCTCTAAGGGAGCCTGCTGTGTCTGTTGTGAAATAAGGGTTTCCGGTACCGGCGCCAAAGATAACCACACGACCTTTTTCGAGGTGTCGAATGGCTCTTCTGCGAATATACGGTTCAGCAATTTGTTCCATTTTGATGGCACTTTGTAAACGAGTATAAACACCTGCTTTTTCCAATCCACTTTGTACAGCCATTCCATTGATAACCGTTGCAAGCATGCCCATATAATCGCCCTGTGCTCTTTCAATTCCGGATTCGGCTTCGTTCATTCCTCTATAGATATTACCACCGCCAATAACCAATGCAACTTGAACGCCCATTTCGGTTATTTGCTTAATTTCTTTTGCATATTGAGCAATTACTTTGGAGTCTAAGCCGAAGTTTTTTTCACCCATCAGCGATTCGCCAGAGAGTTTTAATAAGATTCTTTTGAATTTTGGCAACATGGTTTGAGAATATTTGAATTGGTTGATAATTTTCAGGAGGCAAGATGCAAAAAAAAACCCGGTTAAAACCGGGTTTAATAAATAATTTATCCTAACGCTACTCTCTTGAATTCGGTAACCTTGAGATTGGCATCAATACTGGTTAAATATTGAGCAACAGATTGGTTGCCGTCTTTTACGAAAGCTTGAGCCATTAATGTATTGTCTTTGAAGAATTTGTTCAATTTTCCCATTGCAATTTTTTCAGCCATTTCTGCAGGTTTTCCTTCAGCTTTTACCAATTCAATAGCAATATCTTTTTCTCTTGCAATTACTTCTGGAGCGATTGACGTTTCGTCTACAGCCAAAGGATTCATTGCAGCGATTTGCATAGCTACGTCTTTACCAGCTTCGGCAGCTTCGAGTGTCATACCAACCAATACACCCATGCGATTTGCACCGTGTATATAACTTGCTACGAAAGGCGCTTCAATTCTTTCGAATTTAGACACTTCAATTTTCTCTCCTATTGCGGCAAGTTTATCGTTGATCATATCAGAAACTTTAGCTCCATTGATTTCAACGTTGTTTAATTCTTCTGCTGATTTAACATCATTTGCAATTGCTGCGTCGGCGATGCTTTGAGCGAAAGCTACGAAATCTGCATTTTTACTTACGAAATCTGTTTCGCAGCTGATGCATAATACGATACCCGCTTTATTACCGGCAATCGTTTTAGCAATGATAACACCTTCTTTGGCTTCACGGTCGCTGCGTTTAGCTGCAACTTTCTGACCTTGTTTGCGTAACCAATCAATTGCTGATTCAAAATCGCCGTTGCTTTCAGTTAATGCTTTGCGGCAATCCATCATTCCTGCTCCGGTAGCCTGACGTAATTTGTTGATGTCGGCTGCTGTAATTGTACTCATAGTAACCTCCTTAATTCTTCGATTTCTCGAAGTTTAAATATTTTAAATGTTGTTTATAAAAAGATTATTTACCAGCTGGTCTTCTTCCACCTGGACCAGCGCTCGCTGTACGGCGTTTTGGAGCACCAGCACCTGCGCCTCTTGAGCGTTTGCCGTCATCGCCGCCGTCAACTTTTTGTTCGAAGCGAGCTGCTTTAGCTTCTGCGCTTTCTTCCAAATCGTTGCTGTCGTCATCATCTTTATCCATTTGGCGTTCTTGCAAACCTTCAGCAATAGCAGCAGTGATATAATTCACAACGATAGAAATTGATTTGGTAGCATCATCATTTGCAGGGATTGCAAAATCAACTTTATTTGGATCGCAGTTGGTATCCACCATTCCGAAAGTGCCAATGTTTAAGCGTTTTGCTTCAGCAAGTGCGATGTGTTCGTGACCGATATCAACCAAAAACAAAGCGGCAGGAACGCGACTGATTTGTGCGATACCACCCAAAACCTTTTCCATTTTTTCTTTGTCTCTTGTGAGGGTTAATCTTTCTTTTTTGGTTAAATTTTCTGCACTACCATCACCCAATAATTTTTCGATGCTTTGCATTTTTTTCACGCTCTTGCGAACGGTGTTGAAGTTGGTTAACATACCACCCAACCATCTTTCTGTAACGAAAGGCATATTTACACGCTTAGCGCATTCAGATACGATTTCTTTTGCTTGTTTTTTGGTAGCAACAAACATGATTTTTTTACCACTGCGAGCAATGGCTTTCATTGCTGCAGCAGCTTCTTGCATACCTTCAACTGTTTTGTTTAAGTCGATGATATGAATCCCTTTTTTCTCTGCGAAAATGTAGGGAAGCATTTTGGGGTTCCATTTTTTCTTTAAGTGACCAAAGTGAACACCTGCTTCCAAAAGTTGCTGTTGTAATGATGTATTTTCCATTTATAATTTTTTTAAAGTTGTTTTGGGTTTGGTGTTTGGCGTAAGATGTAAAAAACACCAAACACCAAACACGAAACGAAATAATATTAACGCTTGCTGAACTGGAAGCTTCTTCTTGCTTTTTTGCGACCTGGTTTTTTACGTTCAACAGAACGAGGATCACGTTTCAATAATCCAGCGGCTTTCAAAATTGGGCGATAATCTGCGCTTACTTCTAAAAGAGCTCTGGAAATGGCCAATTTGGTTGCTTCTGCCTGACCTTTAACACCGCCGCCGGTTGCGTTTACTACGATATCAAATTTGTCGGAAACCTCTGCTAATTTTAATGGGGCTTCCACTTGATTTTGCAGATATACCAATGGGAAATAAGTTTTATAGTCTTTGCCATTTACTGTTATTTTTCCATCTCCTTTAGAAAGGAAAACACGGGTAACAGCTTCTTTTCTACGGCCGACTGCGTTTTTTTGCTTTTCCATTTATTATGCTTTTTGGTATGCTTGATACCGATTGAATTATTTAATTTTTGTGAATGTAAGTTCTACTGGTTTTTGTGCAGTATGTGGATGTTCTGTACCTGCATAAACGTATAATTTTTTATACATTTTGCGACCCAAACGATTTTTTGGTAACATTCCTTTGATAGCTCTTTCGATAACTACTTCTGGGCGACGTTTCAAAAGATCTTTTGCAGCTTCACCTTTTTGACCACCGGGGTAGCCACTGTAGGTTAAGTACTCTTTGTCTTCCATTTTGTTGCCAGTGAATTTTACTTTTTCGCAATTG
>CAIQHJ010000121.1 GCA_903871575.1 uncultured Bacteroidota bacterium | reverse complement strand
TGTTTGTTGTTTGTTGTTTGTTGTTTGTTGTTTGTTGTTTGTTGTTTGTTGTTTGTTGTTTGTTGTTTGTTGTTTGTTGTTTGTTGTTTGTTTTGTGTTCAAAAGTTAAAAAGGTTTAATTAGTTGAAAGGGTTGTAGTGAGTAAAACAGTTTAAACAGTTTGAACTCATTGAACTTTTTGAACAATGTTGTCATATCCAGCTTATCCAGCTTTATCCAGCTTATCCAGCATCCAGTATCTATCTTATCCAACCTATCCAGCACCCCTTATTCCGGCTCCAAATCCAACCAATCCAAGGCATTTTTAAACAACATCTTTTCTCGAATTTCTTTTTTCATTTTCATTTTTTCGAGTAACAAACCAGGATGATGTTCACCTAGCGGAAACGGATAGTCGCTGCCGAGGCAGATAAAATCTTCTCCCATAACTTCCATAATAAATTTCATTGCATTTTCATCATGCACCAAACTATCGATCCAAAATTTGCCGATGTAATTTCGGGGATTGATGGGATTATCGACAGCAACCAAATCTGGTCGTACATGAAACCCATGTTCGATTCTGCCAATGGTTAATGGGAATGAACCCCCACCATGTGCAAAAGCCACTCTTAATTTTGGAAATTTTTCAAACACACCCGAGAATATCAATGAACAGATGGCTCTAGAAGTTTCTGCCGGCATGCCTACCAGCCAGGGCAGCCAGTATTTTTGCATCTGCTGCTCTCCCATCATTTCCCATGGATGAACAAATAATGCACAACCCAATTCTTCGGCGCGCTTGTAAAATGGAAAAAATATTTCATCGCCTAAGTTCTTTCCGTTGATGTTGCTACCAATTTCCAAACCTGGCATTTTCAATTCGTTTACACAACGTTCCATTTCTTTAATCGCTAAATCAATATCCTGCAATGGAACCGTACCGATGCCGATAAAACTTTTCGGTTTCTTTACCACTGTATCTGCAATATGATCGTTAAAAAACCTTGAAGTCTCCAATCCGTCTTCAGGCTTTGCCCAATAGTTAAATAAAACAGGAATAGTTGACAACACTTGCACATCAACGTTGGTGTCTTTCATTTCTTTCAAACGCAATTTGGCATCGAAACAATTTTCTTCCACTTCTCTGAACAATTGATCGCCTTTCATCATACAGGCCTTGCAATTGCGATGCTCAAGATGAATAAAATCGCCATAACCAAATTTCTTCACCCAGTTGGGCATAGATGAAGGCATGATGTGTGTGTGGATGTCGATTTTCATAAATACAATGTTTGTAGTTTATTGTTTGTAGTTTATTGTTATTTGATGTGTTAACCACAAACAACAAACCAAAAACAACTAACCTCTTTTAATTGGCGGCGCCATCACCGAACCGCATTTGCTACAAGTGCGTTTGTGTTCATCTGCATAAAATCCTTCCATTACAGGAGGAAGTTGTTTTACAATATCTGAAACGTGTAAAAACTCTTCATATAATTTTTCACCACAGTTTTCGCAATACCATAAGAAACCATCATCCTCTGTTGCTCTTACTTTTTCAATTACCAATCCAACGGTATTGGGACCTCTTTGTGGGGAGTGTGGTGTTTTGGGCGGCAACAGAAACATATCTCCTTCATTGATGTGGATGTCTCGTTGAACACCATTGTCTATAATTTTCACAACAATGTCTCCTTCCACCTGATAATACAATTCTTCACTTTCATTATAATGATAATCCTTACGCGAGTTGGGCCCGCCAACCACCATTACAATAAAATTTTCGGCATCTTTATAAACACACTGATTGCCTACCGGCGGCTTTAATAAATCTCTGTGTTCATCAATCCATTTTTTAAGGTTGAAAGGAGCAGCTATGGGCATAAAAATTATTTTAGAGCTGAAAGGTAATTTTTTTTAATAAAAAAGACATCAATTTTTCAGGTTTCTTCAACAAAAAATCAAATTCTAAGACCGAAATTTATTTACCTTTATCGCATGCAACTGGAAATTCCAAAACAGCTCGAAAATTTCATTGGAGGTAACTTTCTAAAGCCTATTCGTGGTGTGTATATTGATAATGTAAATCCTGCTACGGGTGAGGTTTATGGTCAAATTCCGAATAGCAATGTCGATGATATAGAAAATGCTGTTTCAGCAGCAAAAAATGCGTTTCCCGAATGGTCGGCAACATCAACAGAAAAAAGATTCAGCATCCTCAACCGCATCGCAGATTTGATAGATGAACATCATGATGCATTGGCGCTTGCCGAATCCATTGACAATGGCAAACCCCTTTGGCTCAGTAAAGAAGTAGATATTCCCAGAGCCTCTTCCAACTTCCGATTTTTTGCCACGGCCATCATGAACTTTTCATCTGAAAGCCATGCCATGGAAAACAACGCTTTCAACATCACCTTACGTCAACCCATAGGTGTAGTAGGTTGTATTTCTCCTTGGAATCTTCCCTTGTATCTTTTTACCTGGAAAATAGCACCTGCTTTGGCCGCAGGAAATTGCGTGATTGCCAAACCATCTGAAGTAACCCCAGTTACTGCTTATTTATTAGCCAAGATTGCTAAAGCAGCAGGATTGCCAGATGGCGTATTAAATATCGTTCATGGCGATGGCCCCAATTGTGGTGAAGCCATAGTCAAACATCCTGCCATCAAAGCCATTTCATTTACAGGAAGCACCAGAGCTGGAGCACAAATTGCTTCTATTGCAGCTCCAATGTTTAAAAAATTATCGCTTGAATTAGGCGGCAAAAATCCTTCCATCATTTTTGCCGATTGCGACTGGAAGAAAATGTTATTCAATACGATTCGTTCTTCATTTGGTAATCAGGGACAAATTTGTTTGTGCTCGAGTCGAATATTAATTGAGTCTTCGATATATGAAAAATTCAAATCGGAGTTTATACCTTGGGCACAAAAATTAAATGTTGGCGACCCATTATTGGAAACATCAAAGCAAGGTGCAATTGTAAGCAAAATGCATTTTGAAAAAATATTAGGCTGCATAGAATTGGCCAAACAAGAAGGCGGAAAAATATTATGTGGTGGACATGCAGTAAAAGTTGCGGGCAGATGTGAAAATGGCTACTTCATTCAACCAACAATCATCGAAAACTTAGGCCCAAATTGCAGAACCAATCAGGAAGAAATTTTTGGTCCAGTTGTTACGTTACAACCTTTTGATACCATTGAGGAGGCTTTGCAATTGGCGAATGCTACGGATTACGGTCTAGCATGTACGATTTGGACGCAAGATATTTCCAAAGCCAATCATATTGCTGCAAAAGTTGAAAGCGGTATTGTGTGGATCAATTGCTGGTTGCATCGTGATTTGAGAACACCTTTCGGCGGCATTAAAAATAGTGGCGTTGGCCGAGAAGGTGGCTGGGAGGCGTTGAAGTTTTTTACGGAAGCGAAAAATGTGTGTACGCAGTATTAAAAACGTTTGGGGTTTGGCGTTTGGTGTTGTTTGAAATATTTTGAATTTTCTTCAGTTCTTTTTCATTGTCGTTGATTTGATATAGAATAATTTTAATGCACATTTTTAACCGTATCAAATAAAATAACATGGACCCATCAGAAAATTTGAAGATCTCGAAATTTGGCAATTATCAAGAGTCTTAAGTGCCGACATTTTTGAACTTTCAAATTTTAAACCTTTGGCGCAAGATTTTGCATTGAAGAATCAAATGTTAAGATCTGCAGGTTCTATAATGGATAATATCGCAGAAGGATTTGGAAGAGGAAGTAGACTTGAATTTATACAGTTCTTAAGCATTGCAAAAGCCTCAGTATCTGAGTTACAATCACAAATAATTAGATGTAAAGACTATAAATACATTTCAAATGATTTATTTGAATTAACAATTGAAAAAGTAAATAAAATCGGAAATAAAATAGCAGCATTTATCAGCTATTTAAACAAATCAAATTTTAAGGGACAAAAATTTATGGAAAGAGCAGATGAAATTAAAAACCAATCAACAACAAATAAGGCCAAACTCCAAGCGAGCGAAGCGACCGAACACCAAACAAACAACACCAAACACCAAACGCCAAACAACATAATTAAAACAACCAACGCTGCATCCCCCCTAGGCGCATACCCCCACGCCCGCAAAGTAGGCAACTTACTATTCCTATCGGGTATCGGTAGCCGAAGCGCAGCAGATAATTCCATTCCCGGATTAGAGTTAGATGCAGATGGAAATATTGTGAAGTATGATATTGAAGCGGAATGCCATTCTGTGTTTGCAAATGTGAGAGCGGTGTTGGAAGCCAGTGGCAGTAGTTGGGATAAAATGGTGGATGTGACTGTTTTTTTAACCAACATGAAAAAAGATTTTCCAGTTTATAATAAAATTTATGGCGAATATTTTAAAGGTGTAGAAGCCTGCAGAACAACCGTGGAAGTGAAAAGTTTACCGACGCCTATTTGCATTGAGCTGAAGGTAATTGCAATAATTGAATAAAAACCTAACGTTTATGAAGTTTGGAAGGTTGTGTAAGTTATTACCCAAAATAAACAAAACCTTCAAAACATACAAGACATACCAAACTTATTAATATCAAAATGAACTTCTCCAACACACGCACATACGCCCAACAACTTGATGAACAGGATTCATTGAAACATTTCCGTGATCAATTTTATATGCCTATTGTAAATGGAAAAACATGTATTTACTTCACAGGTAACTCCCTCGGATTGCAACCCAAAAAAACACAAGATTATGTTTTGGATGAATTGGAGGACTGGGCATCTCATGGTGTAGAAGGTCATTTCAACGCAAGGACTCCTTGGGTAAGTTATCATGAAATTTTTGAAGAACAGCTGGCAGAAATTGTTGGTGCACTTCCAGAAGAAATTGTGGTGATGAACCAACTCACGGTGAATTTGCATTTGTTGATGATTAGCTTTTATCGTCCAACCAAAGAGCGTTATAAAATCATTTGCGAAGCCAAGGCATTCCCTTCCGATCAATATGCATTTCAATCACAAGTGAAATTACATGGCTATCATCCTGAAGAAGCGATTATAGAAGTGCATCCTAAAAATGGAAAAGCCACAATCGATCATGAAGACATTATTGAAACCATACAAAAGCACGGACATGAAACTGCTCTTGTAATTTTTGGTGGTGTGAATTATTACAGCGGACAGGTTTTTGATATGCAAGCCATCACCAAAGCAGCACATGAAGCTGGCGCCAATTGTGGATTTGATTTAGCCCATGCCGCAGGAAACATTCATTTGGAATTACACGACTGGAATGTAGATTTTGCTTGTTGGTGCTCATACAAATATTTGAATAGCGGTCCGGGTGGTGTGTCAGGTGCGTTTATACATCAACGTCACATCAACGATGAAACATTACCGAGATTAGCCGGATGGTGGGGCCACAACAAAGACACGCGATTCAAAATGGATAAAGAATTCCATCCAATTCCTACCGCGGAAGGCTGGCAATTGAGCAATGCACCGGTGTTGAGTATGTCGGCACATAAAGCTTCATTGGATATTTTCACAGCAGCAGGCATGCATAATTTGGTGGCCAAAGGAAAAATGCTCAGCAGCTATTTGTTATTTATTTTGAATGAAATCAATCATCTCACCAATCATAACATTATTGAAGTCATTACTCCATTAGATGAAAAACAAAGAGGCTGTCAGGTTTCAATGTTGATGTTGGAAGATGGCAAAAGAATTTTTGACGAATTGATAAAAGCGGGCATCATTGCCGATTGGAGAGAACCAAATGTGATAAGGATTGCACCGGTTCCATTGTATAATACATTTGAGGATATTTTCAATTTTGGCAAGGTTATTAAGGAGAGTTTAAT
>CAIQHJ010000120.1 GCA_903871575.1 uncultured Bacteroidota bacterium | reverse complement strand
CCAGAAGCTCTACCTTCACCACCACCCATCGGGTGATCTACCGGGTTCATCGCTACCGCTCTTGTACGTGGTTTGATACCTTTCCAACGGTTACGCCCTGCTTTACCCATACTCTCCAAATTATGATCGCTGTTGCTGGTAACACCTACGGTTGCGTAGCAATTGATCAATACTTTTCTTAACTCACCGCTCGGCATTTTAATTACCGCATATTTTCCTTCCTTATTCGTCAATTGAGCTGAAGTACCTGCACTGCGAACCAAAATTCCACCTTGTCCAGGTTGCATTTCTATGTTGTGCACATTTGTACCCAAAGGCATGTTTTTCAACATCAACGCATTACCCAATTCTGGTGCTACGTTGTCGCCACTTTGAACAGTTTGTCCAACTTGAAGACCTTGTGGAGCAATGATGTATCTTTTTTCTCCATCTGCATAATTTACCAACGCAATAAATGCTGTACGATTTGGATCATACTCAATGGTTTTAACTGTTGCAGGGATGTCTTTTTTATCTCTTTTGAAATCAACGAGACGGTACATGATTTTGTTACCACCACCCATATATCTCATTGATCTGCGACCTTGCGCATTTCTACCAGCTGTATTTTTTTGTTTCTCAACCAAAGACTTTTCAGGAACATTTGTTGTAATCTCTGCGTACGCGTTGCCAATTCTCCAACGTGTTCCAGCAGTCATCGGTTTGTACTTTCTAAGTGCCATTTTTCTTAACTTTTTTTATTTGTCAAAACTTTGCGGTGTTGACCACCATTCATTAATGTTATTATACTGCGCTAAACAAATCGATAGATTCACCAGCAGCTACAGTAACCAAGGCTTTCTTTTTTGCTGGTTTGCGACCAACGATATAACCGGCTTTGGTATACTTTGATTTTAATTTTGATGGCATTACCATAGTGTTTACCTCTTCCACCTGTACGCCATAAAACAATTCAATTGCTTTTTTGATTTCCAATTTGTTTGCCTTTCTGTCTACCACAAAAGCATAACGATTCATTTTTTCTGCTTGTTTGTTGGCTTTCTCCGACAAAATTGGTTTTATTAATACATCAGACAGTTTCATAATTAGTGTTGTTGTTTTAAAAATTCAAAATTTAAAAGTCAAAAAAGAAAATTGATTTTTACTTTTTAATTTTTACTTTATAATTGTTACGCTTCTACTTCTGTAAATAGTTTAGCTGCTTTTTCGGTCATCACCAATACGTTTGCATTTAAGATATCGTAGGTGTTCATGTCACTCAATACTGATCCATTAACGCCTTCAACATTTCTCAAACTCAAGTACATGTTGTCATCATATTCTGGAATAACAAACAATGCTTTGTTTTTACCGATGTTTAGATGCTTTAGTATACCAGAGAAAGCTTTGGTTTTTGGTGCATCCATGGTAACGTCTTCCATTACAACGATTGCATTTTCTTTAGCTTTATAGGCCAATGCACTCATTTTTGCTAAGTCTTTTACTTTACGATTCAACTTGATGTCGTATTTGTGTGGCTTAGGCCCGAAGATGGTACCACCACCTTTGTATAGCGGGTTACGGAGGTTACCTTTACGTGCGCCACCGGTTCCTTTTTGTTTGTGTAACTTCTTAGATGAACCTTTCACTTCCATACGCGTTTTTACTTTGTGCGTACCTTGACGTTGTGCGCCTTGGTATTGCTTTACAGCCAAGTAAATCACGTGGTCGTTGGGTTCAATTCCAAATATTTCTTCCGGAAGTTCTATTGTTCTGCCGGTTTTCTCTCCGTTGGTATTAATAATTTCTACTTGCATTGTCTATTTTTTTAAACACCTATTGGTGCTCTGGTAATATTATTTCTGAATTAAAACGATTGATCCGTTGTGTCCTGGAACAGAACCACTGATAAGGATGTAATTCTTTTCTGGGAAAATCTTTACAACTTTCAATCCTTTCATTTTCACTCTATCGCCACCCATACGACCAGCCATGCGCATTCCTTTGAATACACGAGACGCATCTGATGAGTTACCAATAGAACCTGGCGCTCTTTGACGATCATGCTGTCCATGGGATTGTTCACCCACACCACTAAAGCCATGACGCTTAACTACCCCTTGAAAACCTTTACCTTTTGTAGTGCCAACAACTTCTACATTGTCGCCTTCGGCAAAAATTTCAACGGTTATGGTTTCACCAACGTTTTGACTTAGTTCGCTATCGCGGATTTCTTGAACGAATTTTTTAGGAGCTGTACCAGCTTTTGAGAAATGGTTGATCTCGGCTTTGATGGAGTGTTTTTCTTTCTTGTCGCCGAATGCAATCTGAAGTGCATTGTAACCGTCTGTCTCAACGGTTTTTTTCTGAGTTACTACGCAAGGTCCTGCTTCAATGATCGTCACGGCAGTTTGTTTGCCTGTGGTATCAAAGATGCTGGTCATGCCAACTTTCTTTCCAATAATACTTTTCATTGTATTTGTTTTATGCCCAGCGGTCTCTCCGTTGAGGGTGAGACGTAGACGTTCATATATTTTTCTTTATCAAGAGCTTACCTCATGCCTATCCCGGTTTCGGGAAGGTTCATTAGGCTTTAATCTCAACATCCACACCACTAGGCAAATCCAATTTGCTCAAAGCGTCAACCGTACGGCTGGTACTGGTGTAAATGTCTAACAAGCGTTTATGCGTACACAACTGAAACTGCTCACGCGCTTTTTTATTAACGTGCGGCGAACGCAACACAGTAAAAATTTTCTTGTGTGTAGGTAAAGGAATTGGTCCTGTTACTACTGCACCTGTACTGCGAACAGTTTTAACGATTTTCTCAGCAGATTTATCTACTAAATTGTGATCGTAAGACTGTAGTTTTATTCTGATTCTCTGTGACATATAAAAAGAACTTTTAAAAATCCGTTTTTTAATTTGGAGTGCAAAGGTAAGCGCTGTTTCTTAAACTGCAAAGAAATTTTAAATTAATTTTTGATTTTTCTGTTTTATTTTTAAAACCCATTGCTTCTAAACGGCTTAATTTTTTTGTAACCCTCCACAATTTCGATGGAACGCACTACGACAAATGCGCTATATTTGTCGCAATTATGGAAAAAATACTCATATTAGATTTCGGTTCTCAATACACCCAATTGATCGCAAGAGCAGTAAGAGAATCCAATGTTTTTTGCGAAATTATCCCTTTCAACAAAGCCATCGACTTCTCCCCCAACCTCAAAGGCATCATCCTTTCTGGCTCCCCTTGCTCGGTGAATGAAGCCAACGCACCTGTTGTAGATGTGCAAGCTTTGGCCAACCAAGTACCAGTTTTAGGTATCTGCTATGGCGCACAGCTAACAGCCAAACTATTTGGAGGCATCGTTGCCAAAAGCGATAAAAGAGAATATGGACGCGCAAGCTTTCTCATTCAACAAACCGACCTTTTCTTACAACATATCAGCCAAACCTCACAAGTTTGGATGAGCCACAGCGATACCATTAAGCAACTTCCCGAAGGATTTACTTTACTAGGTACAACCGATAGCATTCCGGTGGCTGCATATAAAAGCCACGAGTCAACAGCTACTTTTCCTATTTATGGTTTGCAATTCCACCCAGAAGTATATCACTCTGCCGAAGGAAAAAGCATGCTTAAAAACTTTTTGGTAGATATTTGTGGTTGTACACAAAACTGGACTTCTGCTCATTTTATAAATGAAACTGTAGCTCAATTGCAAGCACAACTTGGCGATAGCAAAGTGGTAATGGGCTTGAGCGGCGGCGTAGACAGCACCGTGGCTGCAACATTAATTCACAAAGCCATTGGCAAAAACCTGTTTGGCATTTTTGTAGACAACGGCGTTTTGAGAAAAAACGAATTCAATGAAGTGTTGGATATTTACAAACAACTGGGATTGAACGTAAAAGGCGTTGATGCCAAAGCGCATTTTTATACCAAATTAGCAGGCAAAGTACTTCCAGAGGAAAAACGAAAAGCCATTGGTACTGCCTTTATTGATATTTTCGATCAGGAAGCACAACAATTAACCAATATCAGTTTTCTCGGACAAGGAACAATTTATCCAGATGTGATTGAATCTGCAGCTGTGCATGGCCCATCTGTTACCATCAAATCGCACCACAATGTAGGCGGGTTGCCCGAAAAAATGAATTTAAAACTTGTAGAACCATTGCGTTCTTTATTCAAAGATGAAGTGCGAAAAATTGGAGCAGACCTGGGCATACCTGCTGCTTTGCTCAACAGACATCCCTTTCCCGGACCAGGATTGGCCATCAGAATTTTGGGTGAAGTAACAGAAGATAAAGTTGCACTCCTGCAAGCGGCCGATCATGTTTTCATTCAACATCTAAAAAAAACCGGACAATACGATCAGGTTTGGCAAGCCGGCGCCATTTTGCTTCCCGTGAAAAGTGTAGGTGTAATGGGTGATGAAAGAACATATGAATATACGTTGGCACTTCGAGCCGTAACTTCTGTGGATGGCATGACCGCAGATTGGGCGCACCTACCCTACGATTTTTTAGCAGATGTGTCAAATGAAATCATCAATCACGTGAAAGGCATCAACAGAGTGGTGTATGACATCAGCAGCAAGCCACCAGCTACTATAGAATGGGAGTAATTGTTCAATCAAACATATGCATACAATTAAAACAAAGGAAAAATCACGCTACCAATTATGGATATGCGTCGTGTTGATGTTGCTTGTTGGCAAAACCGTTATCTGCCAATCTACCAACAACACAGCGCCAGAAAAAATTAAGATTGGCATTTTTGCGCCTTTGTATTTGGACTCCATTTTTAAAAACAACCAATTTCAATTTGGAAAAAAATTTCCACGCTTTGCATTGCCTGGCATCGATTTTATGCAAGGCGCCGAAATCGCTTTGGATAGTTTTCCGGTTGATGGTGTTGCTATGGATGTTTATTTTTATGATAGCAAATCTGACAGTAATTCCATTGACATGCTCATCGAAGGCAATCGATTGGATAGCTTGTCATTATTGATTTGCGCCATCAAGGATGACGAATTGACAAAGTTGGCTGCGTTTGCCAAACAAAAAAAAATCCCACTCCTTTCTGCTACTTACCCCAATGATGCAGGCATCACCCAAAACCCATTCTTCATCATCGCTAATCCAACATTAAAATCGCATTGCGAAGCAATTTTTTCTTATCTCATTCAAACATACAGCGAAGAAAAAATTATGTTGGTGCGCCAATCGGGAGCTCAAGAAGACAGGGTTGCAGATTATTTGAATACCATCAATCGACCAGACAACAAAGCACTGTTGCCCATCAAAACATATTTGCTTGATAGCAATTTGTATTTGATAAAAAACAATTTAGACAGCACAAAAAAAAATATAATCATTGGCGGATCGTTAGATGAAACATTTGCCCGAAACCTAGCAACGGTATTGGCTGGCCAGGCAAAAAAATATGACATCACTTTAATTGGCATGCCCAACTGGGAGGGATTTGCAACATTCAATAAAGACAACAAACCTGCACTCAAGGAATTTCCGATTTATTATACCAGTCCTTATTTCAACAAAAAAACAGATGAATACAGCAAGCGAATTCTAGAAACCTATTTGAACAAATACAAGGGAAAGCCAACAGAATACGCATACAAAGGTTTTGAGTTCTGCTTTGTTTTATCGAGGTTGATGGCAGCGCATGGCAATGCGTTTATGCAACACCTCAACAACAATGACATACATTTATTTACCCCTTTCAATATCCAACCCATTAAGTTAAAAAAGAATCAACCATTGGATTATTATGAAAACAAGCATTTATTTATCCTCAAAAAATTAAATGGAACTGTGGAGAAGGTGAATTAAGGATAGGGTTTGGGGTTTGGTGTTTATTGTTTGGTGTTTATTGTTTGTTGTTTATTGTTTGTTGTTTGTTGTTTGTTGTTTGTTGTTTGTTGTTGAAACAGCATATCTAGCTTTATCCAGCCTATCTAGCATATCCAGCCTATCTAGCTTTATCCAGCCTATCCAGCTTCATCCCAATAAAAAGACCCCACCCAATTAAGGATGAGGTCTCTCGCTTTCGCTTACCAAGCAATTGTTGTTGACAACAATTCAGCGTCTTAAAGAAAATTACAGCTTGATCACTTTGATTGCTTTCACTTGCTGATCTTGCATCATTTCCATGATGTAATTTCCTGGTCTCAATTCTTGACCAATTGTTTTTATTTCATTTGATTGCATGGTGGCTTGTTTTACCATTCTTCCTTGCATATCCATGATTCTTATTTTCACCATTCCCAATTTTGTAGCCGTTACTTTTAAGTTGAAGCTGCTGTTGGTTGGGTTTGGATAAACCACCGCATCAAAAGCAACAACATCACTGATCACTGCTTTTGCTGTTGGGTTGTTGGTAGTTGTAAATGTAGTTGCACATGCACTCAATTTAACTCTTGTAGTTCTGATTGAACTTCCAGAACAATTGTTGATGGCTTGTGCAGTAACATAACCAGAAACAGTTGAAGTTGGATAACTAACGGTAATGCTTGTTGTTCCTTGTCCAGATACCAACGTTCCATTTGCAGGAACCGTCCACAATATACTCGTTGCACCTGCTGGCATAGATGATATGGTATATGAATACACTCTGTTTGGACATGTGCCCAAGTTGATCACATCAATTTCAGAAGGTGTTGATGGATTTAATTTAGACACATACAATGAACGGTTTCCACTTCCACCGCAGGCATTGCTTGCACTCACTCTTACAACACCATTCACAAAATCGCTGTTGTATTTAATTTGAACAATGGTATCGTTTTCTGCATTTCCACCTGGATGTGCAATTATCGTTGCATTGTTTGGCGCTTGCCAGTTGTAGGCCAATGCACCAAACACTTTATTGATTTTGTAAACCGCAGTTACCCCTGTTGGATGCGATGGCGATTCCATGAATTCACATGCGTTGGTTGGACCGCTAATCAAACCTGGCGTAGTTACAATTACACCGCCTACTGATAAGCTTCTTGGTGCACTTGTTCCACATCCTGTTGCTTGAACCGTGATAGCCGAACCATTCACATAGTTGATATCATATGCTACTCTGATGATGGTATCGTTGGCACCTGTGCCTCCTGGATGGTCAAAAATGGTAACCCCAGTTGGTACTGTCCAAATATAACCTGCCGCATTGTTCAATCTTCTGATTTTGTAAACCGCCAACTGATCATTGCTGATGTATGGACAAGCATTGGTTGGACCAGATATTGTACCCGGCACACCATATGTAGCTGAGCTCACTTGCAATGTTCTTTCACCTGTTGTGAAACAGTTTGAAACTGCTCTTACTTTGATGAATGATGTTGCATAGTTTCCATTGAATCTAACCGATACGGATGTTGTACCCTGACCGCTAACCAATACAGCACCTGATGGAATAGTCCATGAATAACTGTCTGCATTTGCAACCGCAGCGATGCTATACGTAATCTCTGTACCTGTTCCCAAGTAATTACATACGCTTGTTGGACCAGTAATGGATACTGGTGACGATGGCAACAATCTTGTTATAGACAATGTTCTTGCACTGCGACTACCACAATTAGCCACCGCTGTTACTTTGATGCTTCCTGAAGTAAAGGTAGATGAGTAACTTACAGCTACTGCATTTGTTCCTTGGCCTGATTGAATACTTGCGCCTGCCGGTGCTTCCCATAGATAACTTGTTGCACCTGTAACAGCCACAACACTGTAGTTTGCATTGGTTTGCTGTCCAACATAAGTACATGCATTCGTAGGTCCGCTGATGGATGTAGGAATTGCAGGAATGGTTTTGCTTAATGTAATGAAACCATATGAAGCACTTTCACAGCCTACGCTGCTCACTGCCACTACCCTAATTTGTTGATTGGTT
>CAIQHJ010000119.1 GCA_903871575.1 uncultured Bacteroidota bacterium | reverse complement strand
GGACATATCCGTTTAATACAAAGCAGCAAACAAACAAACGACCAAACCGTGTGCAGTGTGTTTGTTAATCCTACACAATTTAATAATGCTACTGATTTCAATACCTATCCCATTACAATTGAGTCTGATATCGAAAAATTGGAAGCAGCGGGTTGTGATGTGCTCTTTTTGCCTTCTGTAGATGAAATCTACCCACCTCAAGCCATAAAAAAGCATTTTGAACTGGGTTATCTCGAAACCATTTTAGAAGGAAAATACAGACCCGGTCATTTTCAGGGTGTGTGCATGGTGGTAGATATATTTTTATCCATCATTCCTTGTAACCAATTGTTTTTGGGAGAAAAAGATTTCCAACAATGTATGGTCATTCGAAAAATGATGGAATTGGAAAAATGGCCTATTGAATTGGTCATTGTTCCAACCGTTAGGGAAATAGATGGCTTGGCCATGAGCAGTAGAAACAAACGCCTTTCTGCAGCCGCAAGATCACAATCAACCGTGATTTACAAAGCGATGCTTGCCATTAAGCAAAACTTATCTTCAGCAAGCCTAACCCTTTTAAAAGCAAAGGCTATTGAAACGATAGCGCAAGAAGGTTTTGAAATAGATTACATTGACATCACAGATGAAGCGCTCCTACCCGTAAAAGATTGGGACGGAAAAACGCATTTGGTTGTGCTTGTTGCCGCCAGCATCCATAACACACGACTTATCGACAACTTGCGACTAAATTGACAATTCGACAACCAGCAATATTTATTTAGTACAGTATTTGTAACTTGTTGCCAATTGGCATAAACAACCATCTAAACTACAGCATGAAAAAGCGGATGCTTACTTTGTTGCAATACATTACTTTTCTTGGTGGAGGGTTGTTTTTGGTTTGGTGGCAACTCAAATCAATGACACCCGCTGAAACTGCCGAATTTTACCATGCCATAACAAACGCCAATTACTGGATCATCATCCCTATCGTAATCATGAGTTTGCTGAGTCATTTAAGCCGAGCGATGCGTTGGAAATTACTCATGGAGCCATTGGGATATCGCCCCAAATTGCAAAACCTGTTTGGTGTGATTATGATTGGATATTTAGCCAATGCAGCCATACCCCGTTTGGGTGAAGTACTCCGTTGTACCTTTTTAGCCAAATACGAAAAATTTAAAGTCGACAAATTGGTAGGCACCATCATCGTTGAACGCAGCTTCGACCTATTGTGCTTCGCCATTTTTATTGGCATTACCGTATTGATTCAAATCAAAACCATCGGCGGTTTTGTAGAAAGTAAATTCGCCAATACAAATTTCAATAGTCTAGAATTTGCATGGAAAATTGCTTTGTTTTTTAGTTTCATTGCACTGCTTGTTTTTGTAATTAAAAAAAATATCAACCGACAATCCAACAACAAATTCATTGCCGGCGCTATTCGATTTTTGAGTGGTATAGGCGAAGGATTTGGCACCATAAAAACCCTGCAAAACAAAAAAGCGTTCTTGTTGCATACGCTGTTTATGTGGTGCATGTATCTGGGTCAAATTTATCTTGGATTTTTTGGAATGGATGGCATCGCGGGCTTGAGCATACAAGCCGCCTGCTCGGTATTGGCACTCGCCACCTTATCCATGATTGTAACGCCCGGAGGAATTGGATCATTCCCCATTTTTGTCATGCAAACACTGCTTATTTACGGCATTGATGCCCCATTGGGCAAAGCATTTGGCTGGGTAATGTGGGGCGTATCTACCAGCCTTATTATTCTTGTTGGATGCATTTCTTTAATTGCAATGCCTTATCTCAATAAAAAAAACAATGAAATCAACACAACAAATACAGCACAAGATATACAACCTTAGCGAGCTTCAACAAGAAGTATTCCGATGGCGTTTGAAAAGCAAATCTATCGTATTCACCAATGGGGTGTTTGATTTATTACATGAAGGACATTTGGCCTCGCTACACCAGGCCGCAACTTTAGGCGATATGCTCATCGTAGGTTTAAACGCAGATGCTTCTGTAAAAAGATTAAAAGGTCCTACCCGCCCCATCCACAACGAGAAAACCCGATCAATGGTATTGGCGTCTATGCTTGCTGTTGATGCCGTAATTTTATTTGAAACAGACACCCCGTTAGAACTCATTACTGCTATTTTGCCCGACGTATTAGTGAAGGGTGGCGATTATACGATTGAGCAAATTGCCGGCGCAAAAGAAGTCATTGCCAATGGTGGCAAAGTTGTGCTTGCAGATATCATTGATGGCATCTCCACCACAAAAACAATTGAATCTTTTGGCAAGTAGCTTTATCAAAATTTAATATTGAAATCAACTTCATATCTCATAATTAATATAATTTCACGCACACTAATTTTTCCCAACCGTGTACAAGAAAAAATCAATCGTAAGAGATATCAGCTGGCTTGCATTTAATGGTCGCGTTTTACAAGAAGCTGCCGACAAGTCTGTTCCTTTAAAAGAACGCATTAAATTCCTTGGAATTTTTTCAAATAATTTAGACGAGTTTTTCAGAGTTCGCGTGGCCACACTGAGAAGAATGATTCAGTTGGGTGGTCGTAGTCGTTCTAATATGCACCTCGAAGTAAACCCAGAAAGAATACTCGAAGACATTCAAGAAAAAGTACTTACCCTTCAACAAGTATTTGAACAAACCTGGAATGAAATTTTACGAGAATTAAAAAAAGAAAAAATATTTCTGGTTGATGAAAAAAAACTCACCATAAACCAACAGAAATTTATCCTTCAATATTTCAATGAACAAGTTCGGGGACACATCGTTCCACTAATGATTGAAAGCATCAATACCTTTCCAGTACTGAACGACAAATCAATTTATCTCGCCTGTACTTTAGCTAAAAAAGATCGCTCAATTCCGCAGAAATTTGCGTTAATTTCTGTTCCATCTAGAAGCTTGTCTCGATTCATTATTTTACCATCCAGAGCCAATGAAGAAAACATTATTTTACTCGATGATGTGATTCGATATTGCCTACCCAATATCTTTTCTTTCTTCGGATATGACAGCTTTTCGGCTCATGCAATTAAGGTAACCCGTGATGCAGAGATTGATATTGATAACGACATCTCTACCTCCTTTATACAGAAAATAGAAAAGGGAATAAAAAACCGAAAAAAAGGCAAACCCACCCGACTGGTTTTCGACAAAGAAATTCCACCTTCTTTGTTAACATATTTGGTAAAAAGATTGGGATTGACACATAAAGACAATCTTATTCCTGGTGGCAAGATTCATAATTTTAAAGATTTTATGGATTTCCCAGATTCTGTATTCAAACAAAAACGGATGCGGAAAGAACCGTTCACCCATCCACAATTAAGAAACACCAACAGCGTTACCAGCGTCATTTTGGAAAAAGATGTAATGCTGCACTTCCCTTATCATTCTTACAATAGTGTAATAGATTTAATGAGAGAAGCCGCAATCGACCCAGATGTGGTAAGCATAAAAATCACTTGCTATCGTTTGGCTTCTCGGTCAAAAATCATTAATGCCATCATCAACGCCGTTAGAAATGGAAAACAAGTTACTGTTGTATTGGAACTTCGAGCTCGATTTGATGAGGAAGCCAATTTGTATTGGAAAAAAGAATTGGAAGATGTAGGCGTAACCGTTTTGTTGGGCGTTCCGGGGATGAAAATTCACGCTAAACTTTGTTTGATTAAAAAGCGCATTCTAAATACTACCACACATTATGGTTTTGTGAGCACCGGAAATTTAAATGAAAAAACTGCCCTCGTTTATGGAGATCATTGCTTGCTTACTTCCAACCGAGCAATTATGGCGGATGTAAATAGAATTTTTACGTACTTAGAAAAACCAGCAACCCGAATCGCACAACTCAAAGCTTGTAAAACTTTGTTGGTTAGCCCGGTGTCTATGCGAACAGGCATCATCAATTTAATCAACAAAGAAATTCGAATTGCCAAGCAAAAGAAAAAAGCAGCCATTACTTTAAAGATAAATTCCTTAAGCGACGAATTGCTGATTGATAAATTGTCGCAAGCAGCGATGGCAGGTGTAGAAATAAAAATGGTCATTAGAGGCATTTGTTGCTTACATACAGAAGACAAGAAATTCAAGGCGAACATGCAGGCCATCAGTATTGTAGATGAATATTTGGAACATGCGCGCGTGATGATATTTCACAACAATGGCGACGAAAAGGTTTTCATTTCATCTGCCGATTGGATGGTAAGAAATATTGACCACCGAGTGGAAGCTGCATGCCCGGTGATGGATAAAGAAATTATCAAAGAATTGAAAGAGATTCTCGACATCCAATTGCACGACAACATAAAAGCCCGAATCTTAAACAACGAGCAAAACAATTTGTACGTCAACCCAAGAAACAAAAAAAAGATACGATCTCAAGTAGAAATTTACAATTACCTTTTCAAAAAACGAGGAAAAGTGGTTGTGCCCGATTTTTATATCTAATTGGGACAGTGTTGGAAACTTTATGATTCCATTTATTGGAATTGTGTGACATTTGTGCCGAAAATTTTGACAACCAAAGAAAAAGAAAAGAGTGAAACTTGCCGCTATAGATATTGGGAGTAATGCTGCCAGATTATTGATTTCAGAAGTATTGGAAAACGAAAAATCCAAACCCACATTCAACAAATTAAATCTTGTTCGGATACCGCTTCGCTTGGGTTTTGATGTTTTTGAATCGAAGATGATTTCTCCCGAAAAAACAGACATGCTTATTCAAACGCTGAAGGCATATCGTCATTTGATTAATGCTTACAAAGTAGATCACATCAAAGCCTGTGCTACCAGTGCCATGCGCGATGCCAGCAATGCAGACAAAATTCTCGCCATTATTTACAAAGAAACCGGATTGGAAGTAGAAGTTATATCAGGTGAGATGGAAGCCAATTTGGTGTATGAAAATCATGTTGCAGAAAACATGGACAAAGACCACAGTTATATGTACATAGATGTTGGCGGAGGCAGTACCGAGATTTCTATTTTTGGAAATGGAAACCTCACTTTCAAAAAATCGTTCAACGTGGGCACCATCAGATTATTGAAAAATAATTTTGCTGAGAGCGATTGGGATGAAATGAAAGACAACATCAAACTAGCCACAAAAGGTCACAAAGACATGATTGCGATTGGTAGCGGGGGCAACATCAACAAAGTTTTTTCGATGAGCAAAAAAAAGGATGGAAAGCCTTTGCATATAGAGTTGTTGAGAGATTATTACAAAGAGTTGAATTCATTTACGGTAGCGGAGCGCATTGTTCAATACAATCTTCGGTCCGACCGTGCGGATGTGATTGTGCCAGCATTGCAGATTTATATCAATGCGATGAGATGGGCAGGAGCCGAGGAAATTTATGTCCCAAAAATTGGTTTAGCAGATGGTTTGATTCAACATTTATGGGAAGAAATCAAAAACCAGTAACCACTATTACCCTTATTGCAAAAAATTGAAATAGTTATAATGTCTGATACTCATTTCATTTCCGAATAACTTCTTATTTTTACAAATCAAGCGACAATACCGGATTTGTTTTATTCTAATGCAGAGCCATCTCCTACTTCGCATTCACTTCAAATCCAATCAAAGATGTCAGTAAAAAAAGAACTCAAAAAAATCACTACGCATACCATACAATTGATGAAAGACAATGGCGAAAAGATCTCCATGATTACCGCCTATGATTTCTCATTTGCAAAATTATTTGACCATGCAGCCATCGACATCATTTTGGTTGGAGACAGCGCCAGCAATGTGATGGCAGGCCATGAAACCACCTTGCCAATTACTTTAGACCAAATGATTTACCATGCACAGAGTGTGGTAAGAGGTATAGAAAGATGCCTGGTGGTAGTGGATATGCCATTTGGTTCTTATCAGGGAAATTCAAAGGAAGCGCTCAATTCTGCCATCCGCATCATGAAAGAAACGGGCGGCCATGCGGTAAAATTAGAGGGAGGTGAAGAGGTAGAAGAATCGGTGAAAAGGATTGTGAGCACTGGGATTCCGGTGATGGGACATTTGGGATTGACACCACAAAGCATTTATAAATTTGGCACTTATACCGTGCGTGCAAAAGAGGAATTGGAAGCCGAAAAATTAAAAAAAGATGCATTGTGCTTGCAAGAAGCCGGTTGCTTTGCAATTGTACTTGAGAAAATTCCAGCAACATTGGCTAAAATTGTATCCGAAAGTTTGCACATTCCTACCATCGGCATTGGCGCTGGAGGTAGTTGTGATGGACAAGTATTGGTGATGCACGACATGCTGGGAATCAATACAGAATTCAAACCACGATTCCTCCGAAAATACCTCAACTTAAGCGAGCAAATTGATGGTGCTGTAAAGCAATTCATTGCAGACATCAAATCTGGCGATTTTCCCAACGAAAAAGAACAATACTAATCAAAATCAATCATCTCGTTTCCTTTTATACATTTGTTATACACTTAAAATAAAAACCAATGGATTTTTTAAAAACTTTACAACTTCAAAAACAAAACGCCGGCGTTTCTACCGGAACAGTTTGGATAAAAACCAAAGCAGCAGTTATTACCTCTTTTTCACCTGTAGACGGACAGGAAATTGGATCGGTACAATCTGCAGATAAGAAAACATATGATGCAGTCGTAAAAAAAGCAACAGAAGCTTTTGAAGAATGGCGCGTGTGGCCAGCTCCTAAAAGAGGTGAAGTGGTGCGTCAAATTGGTGACGAATTGAGAAAATACAAAGCGCCATTGGGCAGATTGGTAAGTTATGAAATGGGAAAAAGCTTACAAGAAGGTTTGGGTGAAGTTCAAGAGATGATCGACATCTGCGATTTTGCAGTTGGTTTATCGCGTCAGTTGCATGGATTAACGATGCACAGCGAGCGACCTGGACATAGAATGTATGAACAATATCATCCATTGGGAGTAGTAGGCATTATTTCAGCATTCAATTTCCCTGTTGCCGTATGGAGCTGGAATAGCATGCTGGCATGGGTTTGCGGAGATGTTGCCATTTGGAAGCCAAGTGAAAAAACACCTTTGTGTGGCATTGCTTGTCAAAAAATAATCCAACAAGTATTCAAGAAGAATAATGTACCAGAAGGCGTGAGTTGCTTAGTAAGCGGCGGTCGCGAAGTGGGCGAATGGATGAGCAATGACCATAATGTTGCATTGGTTTCAGCCACAGGAAGCACCAGAATGGGAAAGGCAGTTGCGGCAGCAGTTGGCCAGCGTTTGGGAAGAAGCTTATTAGAATTGGGTGGAAACAATGCCATCATCATCTCAAAAGAAGCAGATTTGAATATTGCCATGATTGCAGCAACATTTGGAGCGGTTGGAACAGCGGGACAGCGTTGTACCACAACAAGAAGATTAATCATACACGAAAAAATATACAACAAGTTTAAAGACATGTTGGTGCATGCATACAAGCAGTTGAAGATTGGCAATCCATTGAATGAAAAGAATCATGTTGGGCCATTGATTGATACAGATGCGGTAAAAGCATATGCCGATGCCATTGAAAAATGCAAAACGGAAGGCGGTAAATTTATCGTTGAGGGCGGCGTAATGAAAGGCAAGGGATACGAAAGCGGATGCTATGTAAAACCTTGTATTGCAGAAGCAAAAAACAGTTTTGAAATTGTTCAACATGAAACCTTTGCTCCGATTTTATACATCATGAAATATAAAACAATGGAAGAAGCCATTGCATTGCAAAATGGCGTACCTCAAGGTTTATCATCGTCTATCATCACTCGGAATTTGCTCGAAGCGGAGCGTTTCTTATCACATGCAGGTAGCGATTGTGGAATTGCCAATGTTAACATCGGAACTTCTGGAGCGGAAATTGGCGGCGCATTTGGTGGAGAAAAAGAAACAGGCGGCGGCAGAGAAAGTGGTAGCGATGCTTGGAAAGTTTACATGAGACGACAAACGAACACCATCAATTATACCGACAAATTACCGTTGGCTCAAGGCATAAAATTTGATTTGTAAAAATATCATAAAAAAGATTTTCGACTTGAAGTGACAAAAACAAACGACTACTTTCACACAAAATTTAAATATGCATAAAATAATCTCCTTATTGGTTTCAAGTGCTATCTTAAGCACTACCCTTTTGGCACAAAGCGCTGAAGGGTCAGAAAAAAAAGCGCCCAACAGTTGGCATCTACTCGATAAAACTACAACCGGCTACAACGGTATCAGTTTGGATAAGGCCTACAGCTTTTTGAAAGAAAAAAACCTCAAAAGCAAAAAAGTAGTGGTAGCAGTCATTGATAGCGGCATCGATACACTCCACGAAGACCTAAAGCCTGTGTTATGGGTGAATTCAAAAGAGATTGCCGGCAATGGTATTGATGACGACAAAAATGGTTATGTTGATGATATCCATGGATGGAATTTTTTGGGTGGCAAGGATGGTAAAAATGTAAAAGAAGACAGTGATGAAGGCGCAAGGGTATACCACAAATTGAAACTCATCTGGGATGGAAAAACAGTTGGTCAGGACTCCATGCGCTCAGCAGATGTAAAATCTTACAACATCTATGTTAAAGCTAAACAAAAAGTTGTGGGTGCTGTTGATGAAGCAGAAGTTGGCTATTTAAACATGATTTATCCCAAATTTCTTGTCGGAGATTCTGTTTTGAAAAAGGAATTGGGTAAAGAAGAATATACAGCTGTTGATTTGCAAAGCAACAATACAACCAACCCTGATGCAAAAATGGCAAAAGGCTTAATTTTAAGTATCAGTAAAGCGAACAACACTACAGATATCAGCAATGTGCAATTGTTGGATGAGATAGGAGGACAATTGAGAAAAGCGGCTGCTGCAAAAACACCTCCCCCAGCCTATAGAGCTGATATTGTAAAAGATGATGAAAGCAACCTCAACGACCGCAATTATGGCAACAATGACTTGATGGCATCCACGCCATTTCATGGTACGCATTGCGCTGGTATTATTGGCGCTGCCAGAAACAATGGAAAAGGAATTGATGGTGTTGCAGACAATGTTTCCATCATGATGTTGAGGGCGGTACCGGATGGAGATGAACACGATAAAGATATTGCGAATGCCATTAAATATGCAGTAGACAACGGTGCAAAAATCATCAGCATGAGCTTTGGCAAAAGTTTTTCTCCAGAAAAAGCATGGGTAGATGAAGCATTCAAATATGCAGAAAAGAAAGGTGTTTTGCTTGTTCATGCAGCAGGTAACGATGCTAAAAACATAGATACAACAGACAACTTCCCTAACCCCGTATTTGAAAATGGCACAGGAAGAGCTTCCAATGTGATTACTGTTGGCGCGAGCGGTGATGAAAAAAATGGCGGATTAACCGCATCATTTAGCAATTATGGCAAAAAAGAAGTAGATGTTTTTGCACCTGGCGTGAGTATTTATTCAACTATTCCCGGCGGCAATACTTATGGCAATGCCAGCGGAACAAGTATGGCTTGTCCGGTAGTGGCTGGAATTGCGGCTTTGTTGTTGGAATACTTCCCCTCATTAACACCACAACAAGTAAAATCAATCATCGAAAAATCTGCAATAGTAGGCACAGAACAAGTAAAACTTCCTGGCTCAGATGATAAAGTTATGTTGTCGG
>CAIQHJ010000118.1 GCA_903871575.1 uncultured Bacteroidota bacterium | reverse complement strand
GATGGTAGACAACTTTTATCACTTGAATCTATTGACACCGCTTTGAAAGGAAAGTCCATTAAATACGCAAGTTCTACAAACAACAATAACAAACCCGGAACCGCAGCCGGCGAATTGGTAGGCGGTAATCTACGTATCATTGAAACACTAGCCGGTACAAAAAGCGATTTGAATACCAAAAACAAAATCCTCTTTGTAGAAGACACCGAAGAATATTTATACAATATCGACCGTATGTTCTGGAATTTGAAAAGAACAGGCAAGTTGGATCATTTGAAAGGCTTGATTATAGGCGGTTTCAAAATAAAATCTGATGATCCGGGTGAAGAATTTGGTTTGTCTTTAGAGCAAATTGTACTTGAAAAAGTAAAAGAATTCAATTACCCTGTTTGTTTTGATTTTCCGGTGGGACATCAATTTTACAATATCGCGTTGAAATGTGGTATGCATTATCAATTCAACGTCACAACTGAAACAGTTGGTTTGATGGAGGGCTGATTTAAATTCCTTACTTTTAATTCTTACAAAACTCAATTATGAAGCAATTAATTTTTTCTTTTCTTTTTTCGATTTCCATTATCAGTTTATTCGCTCAACAAAAACAACTAACCATAGAAGACGCTATGGTAAATGCTCGTACGACGTTGGCGCCTGAGAACCTTAAGCAATTGCAGTTTATTAAAGGCACTAGCGATTATGTGTATTTGAAAAAAACAGCAGGAGTTGATGTTTGGATGAAAGGAAATTTCAAATCAAAAGAAGAGTCGGATTACCTTACGTTATCTGCTTTCAATCAATATCTTAGAAAAGCTTCAATGGATACTGTAAAGTCTATGCCTGCTATTCAATTTGCAGCCAATGAATTTACCACCAATATCAAAGGACAAAAAATGTCTTTTGCAACGGATATGTCTTCAAAGATTTTAATCAGTAAAGAAATTGCGGCCAAAGAAAACGTAGAACAAAGCAGCGATGGCTATATCGCTTATGTTGATCATCACAATTTATTTGTAACCAAAAACGGCGATACCAAAAAAATAACTGAAGATGGAAGCGAAGACATCGTCTATGCATCAACGGTACATCAAAGTGAGTTTGGCATCACCAAAGGTACATTCTGGAGTAACAATGGCAAGTCGCTTGCGTTTTATAGAATGGATCAAACCATGGTTCCCAATTATCCTGTTATCGACTGGACAGAAAGACCAGCCAAAGTCAACAACCTCAAATACCCTATGGCTGGGGATGCTAGTCATCATGTAACAGTTGCCCTTTACAATACAGAAACAAAAAATACAACATGGATTAAAACTACAGGTCCTGCCGAGCAATTCCTCACTAACATCGCTTGGAGTCCAGATGATAAATTCTTATATATCGTTATTTTAAATCGAGCGCAAAATCATTTCTGGGTAAATCAATACAATGCAGCTACAGGAGATTTCATTAAGACATTATTCGAAGAAGAAGATTCAAAATATGCTGAGCCATTGGTGCCGATGCTATTTGTAAAAAACAATCCCAATCAATTCATTTGGCAAAGCAAAAGAGATGGTTGGAATCATTTGTATTTGTACAATATTGATGGCAGTTTGGTAAAACAATTGACAAAAGGAGAGTGGGATGTGATTGATGTAAAAGGTTTTGATGAAAAAGGAGAAAGTTTATTCTTCGTTTCAACAGCAGTTTCTCCGATTTCAAAAAACTTGTATGCAGTACATCTACCATCTGCTAAAATCAAATCCATCACAACAGGCAATAATGTACACAACACCACCATCAGTGCGGATGGCGCTTTCGTGTTAGACAATTACAGCAATCCTGCAGATCCAAGAACGATTCAATTGATTGAAACCAAAACTGGAAAAACAAAATTGTTGTTACAAGCAAAAAATCCGCTTGAGCATTATGCACGCGGAGAGATGAGCATCTTTACAATTAAAAACCAAGATGGTACGGATTTGTATTGTCGTCTATTCAAGCCCGTTAATTTCGACAGCACCAAAAAATATCCTGTAATTGTTTATTGGTATGGCGGTCCGCATGCGCAAATGATTTTAAACGGCTGGAACGGTGGTGCAGGAGATTACTGGTTTCAGTATATGGCTGAACGTGGATATGTTGTATTCACTATAGATACCAGAGGCAGCGGTAATCGCGGCAAAGTTTTCGAACAAGTGATACATCGTCAAGCAGGTGTACCACAGATGCAAGATTTGATGCGCGGCGTTGATTATCTATACAGCTTGCCATATGCTGATAAAAACAACATGGGCTTATTTGGCTGGAGCTATGGTGGGTTTTTGACAACAGACTTTATGCTTACTCATCCAGGCGTTTTCAGCGCTGCAGTTGCTGGCGGTCCTGTTGTTGATTGGAAATTTTATGAAGTGATGTACACCGAAAGATACATGGATCAACCACAAGAAAATCCAGATGGGTATGCAGCTACAGATCTCACAAAAAAAATTGGCAACTTAACAGGTAAATTGTTGCTGATTCATGGCATGCAAGACAACGTAGTGTTGATGCAACATTCTGTCAATCTCGTGAGAGCGGCTGTAGACAAAGGCGTACAGGTAGATTACATGATTTATCCTGGACATGAACACAACGTGCTAGGAAAAGACAGAGCACATCTATACCAAAAAGTGACAGATTATTTCATGCAAAATTTACATCCATAAGAAATGGCCATATTAACGGTTAATCAATTATCAAAAAAATACGGAAAAATCACAGCGTTGCAACAAGTGAGTTTTTCTGTTCCACAAGGCTCGGTTTTTGGTATACTCGGTCCCAATGGCAGTGGAAAAACAACATTGTTGGGCATCGTCATGGAAGTATTGAAATCTTCCGGCGGAACTTTTCAATTGTTTGACGAAGTACCCACAGAGAAAACAAGACAACGAATTGGAACATTATTGGAGACGCCCAATTTCTATCACTATTTATCTGCTGTTCAGAATTTAAAAATTACTGCAGGCATCAAAAAAAGAGGAGCAGATGATATTGATCGGGTATTACAAATTGTAAATCTCACCCAAAGACAACATTCTCCTTTCAGTTCGTATAGTTTGGGTATGAAACAACGGTTAGCAATAGCCGCTGCATTATTAGGCAATCCCGATGTGTTGGTGCTCGATGAGCCAACCAACGGCTTGGATCCGGTGGGTATTGCAGAAATCAGAGAGCTTATAAAAAAATTGGCAAAAGAAGGGAAAACAATCATCATGGCAAGTCACATGCTCGACGAAGTGGAGAAAGTATGTACGCATGTTGCGATATTGAAATTTGGAAAGTTGATAACTTATGGTGATGTCAATGAAATTCTAATCAATGATGATATTGTTGAAGTAGTTTCATCTGATTTAGAAAGACTGAAAAATACCTTGATCAACATGCCAAACAACACGCACGTTCAAATAACAAATGAAACTGTTCATGTACATTTTGCAGCAGGCACAGCCAATCTTGAGGCCATAAATAAATTCTGTTTTGAAAACGGCATCGTCCTCTCTCATTTGCAACTCAAAAAGAAAAGCTTGGAAACTAAATTTCTCGAACTGACCAATTAATCAATTCAAAATGATCAATCTCTTAAAAATAGAATGGCTCAAAGTAAAAAATTACAGAGCTTTTATTGTCATCGGCATTTTTTTTATTGTCGGGATTTTTGTGACCAACTATATCGTGAACTTATTTTTTGAAAAAGTAATCAACGAATCAGAAGCAAGTAAATTGATCAATCGTTTCAATCCATATACATTTAAATATGTTTGGCAAACCATCAGTTATACATCAGGGTTTATTTTACTGCTGCCCGCATTGTTGATCATCATTTTGCTAACCAATGAATTTACGTTCAAAACACATCGCCAAAACATTATCGACGGTTGGAGCAGAATGGAATTCATGCATGTAAAAATGTTACTGGCTTTGTTATTCGCCATTTTTTCAACGGTATTGGTTTTTATAGCAGGTTTGATTTTTGGATTGTCAACAAAAACAGACATTGAATTTGTTGGCATTGCGCATTTGGGATTCTTCTTTTTAAAAGCACTTTCCTACAATATGTTTGCAATTCTCGTTGCCATATGGATAAAGAAAACAGGATTCGCTATTGGCGTATATTTTATCTACATGGGCGCTGAAAACATCATCGCTCAGTTGTTGGACGTATGGAGTCTCAAAATAAAAGCCAAAGGAAGTTTTGACCCAGGCAGCATGGGTAATTATCTTCCCATGAACGCATCTGATGGATTGCTTACTTTTCCAGATAATCCCATTAAAGCATTAACGCAAAATTCATTTCCTTCCAATTATCCCAATCTTGTTTTTGGAATTGCTATCGCTTACCTGATTCTATTCTATTTGTTGTCTAGAAAAAAAATGATTAGCTCGGATTTATAAGTGCATTTAACGCTGCAGTTATGCTTGGATAGTAAAAAGTAAATCCAGATGCTTGAATTTTTTTGGAAGAGACATTGGTGCTTTTCAATACTTCGATGCTGCTTTCTCCCATTATGCATTTTAATACAAAAGCAGGCACATGCATGGGCACAAAAAATTGTTTTCGCATGATGCGCGCCAACTCCAATGTAAGTTGTTGGTTGCTTACAGGCTTTGGAGCAACTCCATTATAATTTCCGTTAAGACTTTCGTTTTGAATAGCGTGCATAAATATTCTGCATAAATCATCGATGTGAATCCAACTCACCATTTGTTTGCCATTTCCCAAAATAGCGGCTACGCCTAACCGAATGGGCTTCATAAATTCGGCCAATGCACCACCATTTTTACTCAATACAATACCTGTTCTGATCGTACAAACTCGAATACCCATTTTACTTGCAGGCCTAATGCTTTCTTCCCACAATTGACAGGTTTCACCAAGGAAATGTTTGTCGGCAGGATCGGTTTCTACAAAAGGAACATTTTCTTTTTGGTCTGCGCCATACCAGCCAATGGCAGAAGAACTGATGATTGTTTTTACTTTATGGGGATGGTTGCGAAGCGATTCAATTAAAAAATTTCCAGAATCTACTCTACTATCTACAATTGTCTTTTTATAAGCATTGGTCCATCGTTGGTCTACAACGCCAGCGCCAGCTAAATGCACTATGCAATCAGCTGCCGACAAAGCATCGGTATCGATGGTTTGCTGTTCAACATCCCACAATGCATAACTAACCGCATCTGATGCTTGCTTTCCTTTGATGGATCTGGTGAGGATTATGACTTTGTTCCCATTTTCAACCAACATTTTTGTTAATGCAGTTCCCACCAAACCTGTACCGCCAGTAATTAGAATAGTTTGCATAATTTTATATTGTTACTTATAACAACAATTATAGAAAATGGTTGTTCTTCACAAAGATTAGTTTATTAAAAAACTGTTGATTCATGATCCGGATGTTTATCATTTTATTCATTTGTTGTACAGCCTCATTTCTCCGGGCACAAACTTTGGTTTATTCTGATTTAAACAAACAAGACAATACCAACATCTACTTCGATATTTTAGGAAAATCAAACAACAATATACTCATTTATAAAAACATCAATCGACAACACTATATTGCAAAATATGATGAGGAAATGCAATTGTTGAAAACCCAGCCGCTCGATTTTCTTCCTCAAAAAACTTTTAATCTCGATTTCATTAAGTTGCCCAAACAACTCATAGGTATCTATCAATTCCAAAAAAACAACATCGTTTATTGTATGGGGTTTTCTATGGGCACTGATTCTTTTTCCATCTCAACACCAACAGTCTTAGACACAACCAACATCGGTTTTTTTGACGATAACAAAATTTACAGCACCACCTACAGTGAAGACAAAACTCAAATCTTAATTTATAAAAGACATTTTAAAAACGACATTTACACCATTGTTGCCAAACGATATAATCCGCAATTGAAGATACAAGACAGCATCAGATTGGCGCTGCCATATCAAAGTAGGAGGGAGGAATTTGGTGATTTGAATATTGACAATAAAGGAAGAATGGTTTTTACCAAAGAATCGCGAAAACATAGTTCCGACGATATCTATAAACTCGAGTTTTTTATTAAACATCCTGGTGCAGACAACATCTTGCAAACTGATATTCCTCTACAAAATTATTTTATCAAATCGCCGGTTGTGAAAGCAGACAATATGAACAATCGGTTTGTGCTGGCAGGATTTTGTTTATCAAACCAAAACGGGAATGTAGATGGTCTGTATACCGCCACATTTTTAATTGATACCAACATCATGCAGTTTCCTCAATTTCATCCATTGCCAACCACCATCATTTCCGACATCAACAATACGCGTCAAAAAGAAGATCAACTCGATGATTTAACGCCACAGTCGTTGATTTTAAAAAAGAGTGGTGGTTTTATTTTGATAGCCGAAGACTATTATACAGAAACGAATTATGGAAATGATCGATGGAACAGAAGCAATTATTATAACAGCATGTCCACGCTATCCAATTCAGATTATTATATTTATCAGCCATATCGAAGCTATCAAAATACGAACCAAACCAACAAGCGATTTTATTACAACAACATCATCATTTTATCAGTAGACAGTGCAATGCAATTGAGTTGGAACGCGGTAATTCCCAAAAAGCAATATGATGTAGAACGCGACAATTATCTTTCATATGCAAACCTCAATGCCGGTGGATTGCTGCATTTTTTATTCATAGAAAAAGATCGACAAAAAGACATTATCAGCAATCATGGCTTGTATGCAGATGGAACGATTAAACGGTTTCCAACACTCAGAAGCAATGAGAAAAATGTTGAATTTATGCCAAAATTGGGCAAGCAAATTGGAAGCAATACTATGATTATGCCGTTTACGTATTTAAATAAATTAGGGTTTGCTAAAATTGAATTTTAAGCCAATTTTTATTTACTTTTAATGAGCATCAGTTAGCAGCAGTCATCAAATACAAACCAACAACGTGTTAGGAAATTTCAAAGCCAATTTATCGTATAATAATTTTCTTTTGCTGGTGTATGCATTGTTGTTGAAATGGCCAATTTTTTTGGAACCACAAATGCCACGCACAACCACAACCGATGCCTATTTTTATCAATTAATCATCGGTGCGTTGGATACGATGGGAAAAAATTATCACATTGTTTATAGTGTTGTCGTTTTGTTGTTGATGATTATTCAGGCCATAAGTTTGAACCAAATCGTGATACAGCAAAAACTTTTTCCCAAGACAAATTATTTGACCGGGATGAGTTATTTGCTCATTGGGTCTTTGTTTACAAGTTGGTATGCACTCAGTGCAGAAATGATTTCGTCTACCATATTTATTTTTATTATTGGAATGTTGTGTAAACTACCCAATATGCCTACAGCAAAAAAATCGCTATTTAATATTGGGCTGCTGTTGGGCGTTGCCATTTTGATTTATTTTCCTTCGATTGTATTTATGCTTGTTGTGTTGATGTCTATTTCCATTACCCGTCCTTTTAGAGCAGCGGAGTGGATTATTTTTATGCTTGGTACAATCGCACCCTATTATTTTTTATGGGCTTTCTGTTATCTTTTTAATTCAACCGCTTATCGTTCATTTCATATTGCAGGTGTACATCTGCCAACCCTTCATTTTACGATGTATGAAGCAATAGGGTTATCTATTGTATTGATTACAGCTGTCATTGGTTTCATTTTTATTCAAAGCAATCGGAGACGTTTGTTGGTGCAATCGAGAAAAAGTTGGCAAATTTTATTTTTGTTTATGCTCATTTCGTTGATACTACCTTTTTTGAACTTCAAACCCGGATTTGAATATTTCTTTTCTATGGTTACAGGTTGCGCATTGCTGAGCGCAGGTGCCTATCATTACCCTACAAGAAACTGGTTTTCAAATTTCTCGCATTGGAGCTTGGTTGTATTGTCAATAATTATTGGATATTTTTTTATCCATCATTAAAACGCATCTTGTAAATTTGCACTTTCAGTAAATCGGCTTTCATTTGATTCAGACATTCACCCATTCAACGAATATCTATCAAACAGCAGCCATAAAAAACTTCAAATGAAATTTGGCGTAGTAATATTTCCAGGATCCAATTGCGACAGAGATATGATAGAGGCATTGAGAAATGACCTTCATCAAGAGGTGATTGAATTGTGGCACAAAGATGAAGATATCAGCATGCTATCTATTGATGATTGCGTTGTATTGCCTGGTGGATTTAGTTATGGAGATTACCTCAGATGTGGTGCCATCGCTCGTTTCAGTCCTATGATGCAAACCGTTATAGCATTTGCAAACAAAGGCGGTAAAGTGTTGGGCGTATGCAATGGATTTCAAATTTTATGTGAAAGCGGACTATTACCCGGAGTTTTATTGAAAAATGCAAACCAACAGTTTGTTTGTAAAAACGTTTATCTCGCCAATGCACAACAACAAGGCAGCGAAGCCATTAAAATTCCAATTGCACATGGAGAAGGAAGATATTATGCTAGTGATGCGGTGATTGAATCATTGAAAAAAAACAACCAAATTCTATATACTTATTGTGATGAGCAAGGTGCAATCTCTGCAAACAGCAATCCCAATGGAGCAACGGATCATATTGCAGGCATTTGCAACGAAGGCAGAAATGTTTTTGGTATGATGCCACATCCAGAGCGTGTTTGCAGCGAAAGTTTGGGCAATACCGATGGAAAAAAAGTCTTCAAATCTTTATTTGGCATCGGATAATTAACAAATAAAATGCACCAATCGTTGGCGCAGTTTTTATATTTACCAAAAAGAATAAAATGAAAAAAATTGCAGCACTGTTCATGATTATTTTTTGCGGATACACATCTGTAAAAGCTCAAGTAGAAAATCCAGTAACCTGGAGTTTTACCGCAACTAAGATTAGTGCAAAACAATATGAAATTCATATGCAAGCAACCGTTGAAGGTAATTGGCATATTTACGCACAAAATGCAGGAGAAGGACCAGAACCTACTAGTTTCACTTTCAATAAAAATCCACTGATTAAATTAGATGGCAAAGTGAAAGAAATCGGCAAGCTCGAATCTTTGTTTGACCCCAACTTCAAATCCACATTGCGTTTTTACAACGGCAAAGTAGATTTTGTTCAGAAAGTAACCCTGAAGTCTACAGCCAGTACCGCTTTAAAAGGCACGGTAGTTTATATGGTTTGTAACGACCGCAGGTGCTTGCCTCCCAAAGAAATTCCTTTTACGGTTAAGCTTAATTCCAAATAAACAATACTTTTGTTCATCCCGAATTTTTCGGGATTTTTTATTTTTAAGTTATGAAGCAAGTTCAACTAATAATAGCCGCTTTTTTTCTGTCGATAGTTTTTTCCAGCGCCATTGCGCAATCAACAGTTACAACGGATAGCTTGCCAGTGCAATGGCAAGTCACATTTAAAAAAACGGAAGCTAATAAAATCGTCATTTCATTTCGTGGTGTAATATCCAAAGATTGGCATGTTTATGCTAAAGATGCGCTCGAAGATTTAACAGGACCAACTGTTGAATATGAAGACACAGCCATTCAGCCAGAACCTTTGGTTACCGTTTCGCCGTTATTCAACATTAAAGATGAAGTGTTTGAAAACAAAGAAAAGCAAGTGATGGTAGACAGTGTTGCATTCACACAAGCCATCCAGTTTAGAAATGGAATGCCTGCAGCCATCAAATTGAACATAAAATATGAAGCGGCCAATGGTGCAAACTTCAATCCAGAAGAGCAATCCATCAAACTTTTGTTAGACGAAACTGCATCAGCAACTGCTAGGATTCTAATAAATTCAATTGATATTCATCATCCCAAACAAAATTGTGGAACTCAAGCAGTTGATAATGCTTCCAAGAGTTTATGGGGCATTTTCTTCATTGGATTTCTCGGTGGATTAATTGCCTTGATCACACCATGTGTATTTCCAATGATTCCGTTAACGGTTTCTTTTTTCACCAAAAGAGCCCAGAGCCGCAGGAAAGGAATTGTCAACGCTTTTTTATACGGGTTCTTTATCTTCCTGATTTATATTTTATTGAGTTTGCCTTTTCATTTTTTAGACAGCATCAATCCAGAGTTTCTGAATAACATTTCTACAAATGAATATGTGAATCTTATTTTGTTTATCATCATCATTGCATTTGCGTTATCGTTTTTTGGATTGTATGAAATAACCTTACCTGCATCATTATCTACCGGCGCAGATAGCAAGGCGGGCGTTGGTAATGTGCTTGGTATTTTTTTCATGGCGCTTACATTAGCTATTGTTTCTTTTTCTTGTACAGGTCCAATTTTAGGCTCCCTACTTGCGGGGTCGCTGTCTACAAATGGTGGAGCCATGCAGCTTTCCATGGGGATGGCCGGATTTGGTTTGGCATTGGCTATGCCTTTTGCCTTGCTGGCACTGTTTCCAAATTTGGTGCAATCGCTTCCTCGCTCTGGAGGATGGCTCGGTACTGTTAAAGTTACTTTGGGCTTTTTAGAATTGGCATTGGCATTGAAATTCTTATCTCAAGCCGATTTGGTAAAACATTGGGGTATTTTAAAAAGGGAAGTATTCATTGGTATTTGGATTGTCATCGGCATCGCCTCAACTTTATTTTTGTTTGGCAAATTGAAAATTGGACATGAAGCGCGTCCTGCAAAATTATCGTTGGGTAGAAAAATCATTGCAACTATTTTTTTGTTGATCACGTTATACCTAATTCCAGGCGTTACCAATACATCGTATGCCAACTTAAAATGGATCAGCGGATTTCCACCACCATTGTATTACAGCATTTATCAAAAAGAATCGGATTGTATTTTGGGATTGCGCTGCGCAAAAGATTATGAAACAGGGTTGGCAATGGCAAAAGCAGAAAACAAACCCATTTTATTGGACTTCACAGGTTATGCTTGTGTAAATTGTAGAAAGATGGAGGAGACCATTTGGAATGATGCAGAAATTTTTAAATTGATGCATGATCAATTCATTGTTGTTTCATTGTATGTAGATGATAAAAAATTGCTGCCTGCCGAAAAACAATTTACGTATACCACCAAAGAAGGTACAAAAAAAGAAATCGTTACGTATGGCGATTTGTGGGCAACCATGCAAACAGAGAATTTTGCCAATAATTCACAACCTTGGTATGCTATTCTCAATACAAATGAACAGTTGATGAACAATCCAATTGGATATACGCCAGATAAAACGATGTATTTGAAATGGCTACAATGCGGTTTGGATGCAAGTAAATAAAAAATCCCCTCCATTTTTGGAGGGGATTTTCTTTGGGGGTTACATGAATATTATAGTGCGATTTGTTTTTCTGTCATCATTTTGCGCAAGTTGATTAAACCATAACGCATTCTGCCTAAAGCAGTATTGATGCTGCAGTTGGTTAAGTCTGCAATTTCTTTAAAACTCATATCTGCATAGTGACGTAAAATAATTACTTCTTTTTGATCTTCTGGCAACATATCTACCAACTTTCTAACACGGTCGTGACTTTGTCCGGCCATGATTTTTTGATCAGCACCAGCTTCAGAGAAGTTCAATACTTCAAAAATGTCGTGGTCATCACTTGTTTTGATGCTTGGACTGCGTTTTACTTTTCTGAAATGATCTACGCACATGTTGTGTGCAATGCGCATCGCCCATGGCAAGAATTTACCTTCGTCGGTATAACGACCACCTCTTAATGTGTCGATAATACGAATAAATACATCTTGGAAAATGTCTTCAGCGAGGTACTTATCTTTAACCAATAAGTAAATAGATGTGAAGATTTTGTCTTTGTAACGTTCAACTAAAACTGAAAGGGCATTTGCATTACCGTTCATGTAAGAACGAACTAATTCCTGATCATTGAGTGTAGAAAGGTTTTTCATTTGACTTTTGTTTTTAATGGTTTGGATATTGGTTTTTTTGTTTTTTTTCAAACAATCGGAGAAAATTATTTTGTTGTTTTATTTCTCGTTTCGTTTGCTATTGGAACATAAAGGTAGAGTTAAAAATTACCCTTCAAAATATTTTTAAACCTTTTTTAGCGTAAAATTAAAAATAGAGTACTAGTGCTCGAAAAGGGTGCGTAGAACTACGTAGTATATTTTTTATGTCACGTATTTTTCTCAGTATTAACCACATTCTTGGCCTATTTTCGCATTATTATATGGAAAAGACATCAGCAAAAAAATCGAAAAAAAATAATTCTGTTGCAACAAACGATATTTATATCAAAGGCGCAAGAGTGCATAATTTAAAGAACATAACGGTTACCATACCACGAAGTAAATTTATTGTGGTAACAGGTGTATCTGGTTCGGGAAAATCATCGTTAACCATTGATACATTGTTTGCAGAAGGCCAAAGAAGATATGCAGAAAGCTTAAGCTCATATGCCAGACAATTCATGCAACGCATGAACAAACCAGATGTAGATTATATACATGGATTGTGCCCCGCAATTGCCATCGAACAAAAAGTAATCACCCGAACGCCCAGAAGTACAGTAGGCAGTATGACGGAGTTGTATGACTATTTAAGATTGATGTTTGCAAGGATTGGCAAAACCATATCTCCCATCAGTGGAAACGAAGTGAAGAAGGATGATGTGACCGATGTGGTGAAAGCTATGCAAAGTATTTCGGATGGAAAAAAAGTGTTGATATTGGTGCCGTTTAAAATTCACACCAACAGAGCCATCGTAGAAGAGCTCAATATTCTTTTACAAAAGGGCTTTTCGAGATTGTACTTTCAAAAAGAAATTTGTAGAATAGAAGACTTGTTGGCAGATGTCAAACATCCTTTCTTCAAACAGAAAGTAAATCAGGAAAGTTTTTTATTAATCGACAGGCTCATCACTAAAGCATTTGATGAAGATGATTTGCATCGCATCGCCGATTCGGTAAACACCGCTTTTTATGAAGGGGAAGGCGCCATGCAATTGGAAATAGATGACCACAACTTTTTGCATTTTAGTAATAAGTTTGAAATGGATGGTATTGTATTTGAAGAGCCAGTTCCCAATTTGTTTTCATTCAACAATCCTTTTGGCGCATGTCCTACCTGTGAAGGTTTTTCTCAGGTATTGGGTGTAGACCCCGATTTGGTGATACCCGATAAAAGATTGAGTTTATTTGAAGACGCTGTAGCTCCCTGGAGAGGAGAAAAATTAAGCACATGGAAAAATGCCTTTATTCATGCTGCCAAACAATTTGATTTTCCTATTCATAAACCCATCATGGATTTATCGGAAAAACAATTGCAAGATTTATGGAATGGCAATCAGTTTGTAAATGGCATAAATGATTTTTTCAAAGAGGTTGAACAAAATTTATATAAAGTACAGTATCGAGTGTTGTTAAGCAGGTACCGCGGAAAAACCATTTGTCACGATTGCAAAGGATATCGATTAAGAAAAGAAGCCTTGTACATCAAAGTAATAGGAAAACACATTGGTCAACTCTGCGAAATTCCGGTGAAAGATTTACTCACATGGTTTGAGAAGATAGATTTAACTAAGCAGGATATTCAAATTGCAAATAGAATATTGGTTGAAATACAGCATCGTATAAAAACGTTGATCGATGTAGGTTTGGGTTATTTGACATTGAACCGATTGGCCAATTCATTGAGTGGAGGAGAGAGCCAGCGGATACAACTTACCAGAAGTTTGGGAAGCAATTTAACCAACTCATTATATATTTTGGATGAGCCGTCGATTGGTTTGCATAGCCGAGACACCGAAAGATTGATTGCGGTTTTAAAATCGTTGCGAGATCTTGGCAATACGGTTGTGGTGGTGGAGCATGATGAGATGATGATGCGCGAAGCCGATCATATTATTGACATGGGTCCGTTGGCCAGCCATTTGGGAGGAGAGGTTATAGCTTCCGGAAGCTATGACGAAATTGTAAGTAACCCAAAAAGTTTAACAGGCAAATATTTATCGGGCGCTTTAAAAATTGAACCGCCAACCATGGTAAGAAAATGGACCCGCAGCATTCAATTGAAAGGCGCAATGGAAAACAATCTTAAAAACATTGATGTCGTTTTCCCGTTGAATGTAATTTGTGCCAT
>CAIQHJ010000117.1 GCA_903871575.1 uncultured Bacteroidota bacterium | reverse complement strand
TCAGTGATTTGATGAATAGGTTTGCAAAAAAATATTCAAATGCAAATGAAATTATGGATATGCATGGTGTTGGTTTTTGCGGTAAGTTATGCTCAAGCTCAAATGTCAAACATTCAATCTTTTGATATCATCATTGATGAGTTGATGGCAGACCCAACTCCTACCGTGGGTTTACCTGCTGTAGAATGGATTGAAATTAAAAATATAAGCCAGCATCCAATTGATGTTTTGGGTTGTCGAATAGCAAAAGCAAATGCTTTGAGTGGTCCATTATCAAGTTATGTTTTACAACCAGATAGTTTTTTGTTGATCTGCAGCAGTGGCTCATTGGCGGTGATGTCTCCTATTGGTCCTGCAAAGTCTGTAACCAATTTTCCCTCGCTAGCTAATGAACAAGATTTGGTTGTATTGATTTCTCCCGAAGGCAGCACCATTCATGCTGTAGGTTATTCAGACGATTGGTATCAAAACGAATTAAAAAAGCAAGGTGGTTGGAGTTTAGAAATGATGGACATCAACAATCCATGCACAGGCAGTGAAAACTGGTCGGCTAGCTGTCATCCAAACGGAGGCACACCAGGAAGTATCAATAGTATAGATGCCATGAATATTGATGAAGTTTCACCAAAATTGCTGCGAGCTGTTGCAACCGATAGCCTACACATCGACCTTTATTTTAATGAACCCTTAGACAGTCTCGAAGCGTCCAACGTAAATCATTTTGTTATAGACAACAACATTGGCGTTCCACTGCGTTCAACTCCAATATCGCCGATGTTTCAAAAAATTGCTTTACAATTACCTGTTCCTTTGTTGCGAAACACCATTTATCAAGTACTTACAAATGGAATTACCGACTGCGTTGCGAACGAAATTGGTGTATTCAATCATGCAAAATTAGCTTTACATGAAACAACCGATAGCTTCGATGTGGTCATCAATGAAATTCTATTCAATCCCAAACCCGATGGAGCAGATTACATTGAACTGTATAATAGAAGTCATAAACCCATCAATCTTAAACAACTATACTTGGCTAACTTAAATAGCATGTATGAAATTGACAACATTACAGCTTTGAGCAGCAACGATGTTGTTGTATTTCCTGGTGATTATGTTGTTTTAACGTCTAGTGTTGCAGCCACCAAAAGAAGTTACTTGTGCAAATACCCAGAAAACATATTGTATGTAGATAATCTTCCATCCTTTAACGATGATGATGGAACTGCTATTTTGATTAATGCTGCGGGCAATATTATAGACCGGGTTTCATATGATGCGGATTGGCATTTTTCATTGATAGAAAATGCTGAAGGCATTGCGTTGGAAAGACTCCATCCAAATGGAAATTCACAAGACAAACACAATTGGCACTCAGCAGCATATACTGCTGGATATGGAACGCCAGGTTATGTCAATTCTCAGCGGAGCAGTGATGCCAATGATGGCGAAGTATCGGTTTCACCAAAACTGGTAACACCCAACAATGATGGTATAGATGATTTTGCAACGATTCAATACCAGTTTTCAAATCCTGGAAATGTGGCTTCTATTGTGATTTTTGATGCCAATGGCCGAAAAATAAAGCAGCTTCAGCAAACTGTACTTTGCGGCAATAGTGGTGCGTTCAATTGGGATGGATTAGATGACAACAACAAAAAACCGCCACCCGGCATCTACATCATTTTTACAGAAACGGTTAATGTCAAAGGCCAGCATCATCGATATAAAAATGTTGTTGCACTACATTAATTCATTTGATTTCCTACATACCCATTAACTTTACCATCATTCAAATCAACGTATGTCGGAAAAGTATTTCAGAGGGAAAATTACATTCATCAATAATGACAAGCAAAAAGCTACTATTGAATATGTAACCAACAATAAGATAAAAACCATTCAGGCGGTTATTGATGAAAAGCAACAGGAGAAATATGTGCAACTCAAACTCATCAAAAAAGCGCACCGTTTTTTGGTAGGCGATAATGTAAAATTTATCATAAAAAAATCGAGCAATAATGTGTTTTTTGCTGATCATGTTTTATATGAGTTCAACAATGCACTTGAAGTGATTGTAAACAAAGCCCAAGTGAGCAATAAGTTTTTGGGATATATAAAAGTTGTAGATGACAAATACTACATCAAAGAAATTGACAGTTATTTATTTTTTCCATTGACGGTATCTAAATTCGAAATTGCACCAACGGAGGACGAGCTCGCAAAACCAGTTAGCTTTAAATTTATAGATCTTGAGAAACCCGAAAAAATGATTGCAGAATTATACAATCATCAATATTTACCTGGTTTTTTATTGGCCATCAAGCAGCACAAAAAAGAAGAAGAAGTTGAATCTACCGTAACCAAAGTTTCTCCTTACGGTGTTTTTGTCACATTAACTGCAGCTCAATTGCCAGCGAAATTACCGATGAATCCAATCATAGAATCCAAAATAGCAGCTGGAGAAATTAAGGAAGGGGCGGTTGTAATGGTAAAAATCACGCACCTCACCTCAGATAGAATTGTGATTGCGCTTTCTGCATAAAACAGGCTTAACCTTTCACTTCATTCCAGGTTTTATATTGAGGGAATTCCTTTTGCATTTGCTCGGGCATTTCGGTCAGTGGTTCGCAAGGTTTCCAATGTGCTTGCATTGCTGCCGGCAACTGTTGGTATAATTTTGTTCCAGCCGATTTCCAATCAATCATTTCATCTGAAACTGTTTTAATTTTTTGTCCAGGATTTCCGACAATCAAACTCCTTGATTCGAAAACAGCATCTGCTTTAATAAATGTTAGCGCACCTACAATGCAAGCCTCCCCCAATACCACATTGTCCATAATCACCGCATTCATTCCTATCAAACAATTTCTTCCAATACGAGCGCCATGGATGATGGCACCATGTCCAATATGTGCACCGGCTTCCAACAAAACGGTCACACCCGGAAACATGTGCACCGTACAATTTTCCTGAATGTTGCATCCATCTTCAATTATAATTTGTCCCCAATCGCCGCGCAAAGCTGCGCCCGGACCTACATACACGTCTTTTCCAATTATTACATCGCCAGTTACACTTGCCTGCGGATGAATAAATGAACTCGGATGTACAACCGGAATCTTATCCTTGAACTGATAAATCATGTACTAATTTTTTTTGTGTTCTAAAACAAGTGCCTTTAAAAATGGCCACCGTATGTTGATGTTGATTGCTGATGTTGATGTGATACAACCCCGTTGATTTTCCATTGTGTATTTCAGTGGCCTCTGCAACCAAGCAATCTCCCACATGCACCGGCTTAATGAAATTGATGGACGTATCTAAAGCCACCGATACAATATTTCTATTGTTGCACGCAAAAGCAAATGCACTGTCGGCCAATGAAAAAGCAATGCCACCATGTACTATTCCAAAACCATTGATCATCTCTGGTCTCACGGTCATTTTTATTTTGCTATAACCCGGTTTTATTTCAATTATTTCAATACCCAACCACTGACTAAACAAATCATGTTTCATCATGTGATTGACTACTTCATTAGCTTGTGCTTCGTTTGCTGATGTTGTCATGTTTATTTTCCTTTAAAATTTGGATTTCTTTTTTCAATAAATGCGGATACACCTTCCTGATAGTCATCTGTATGTGCAGCTGCATATTGTAATTTATCTTCCAACTGCAATTGTTGTTCTAAGTTGTTTTCAAATGTATGGTTGAGAGCTTTCTTTGTCAACCCAAAAGCAAGTGTTGGCATTTGTGCCAAGGTGGTTGTAATTTTCATCAACGCGTCTGCATATTCTGTTTCCGAAAATACTTTGTATATCATTCCCATTTGTGCTGCTTCAGTTGCCGAAATTTTATCTCCAAGCATCATCAACGCACTGGCTTTTTGAAAGCCTATTAAGCGTGGAAGAAAATAAGTGCCACCACTATCTGGAATTAATCCAATTTTTGAAAAAGCCTGAATAAAAGATGCAGACTCATGCGCAACTACAATATCGCAACACAAAGCGATGTTGGCTCCGGCACCAGCGGCCACACCGTTCACTGCACAAACAATGGGTTTGAGCAAATTTCTGATGCGCGTAATGATGGGATTATAATGCTCTACTAAAATTTTATCGAATGTTGCAGGCTGCTCACCAGTTACTTCTCCCAAATCTTGGCCTGCGCAAAATGCTTTTCCCATGCCAGTAATCAGTATGCATCTAACATATTCGTTGGATGCGCATTCATCTAAACAGGCTTGCAATTCCAACGCCATTTCTCTATTAAAAGCGTTGTATTTTTCTGGTCTGTTTAAACTAATATATCCAATCTGATTTTTAATTTCTAAGATGATGGAAGGCATGTTGTGTATTTAAATTAAATGTACAAATATTAATGGCATTTGAAATAATCGAAAGGTTCTTTACAATCGATGCATTGGTATAATGATTTGCAAGCGGTAGAACCAAATGTGCTTAACAATTGAGTGTTTGTGGAATGGCAGCGTGGGCATTCAATATTTTCTTCTGTTTCGAACAACATTTTATTTATTCTAGAAGATAAGGTTTGCGGCGGAGCGATACCATAAGCTTTCAACTTTTGTTTTCCAGCTTCAGACATCCAGTCGGTAGACCAGGCTGGGCTTAGGGTGTAGGTTATGGTGATGTGTTGATAACCGGCTTCCAACAATTTTAATTTGATATCAAAGGCAATGGCATCCATAGCCGGACAGCCAGAATAGGTAGGTGTGATGATGATTTCTATCGCATCATGATTTGAACAAATTACATCTCTAACGATACCCAAGTCTAAGATACTCAATACGGGAATTTCCGGGTCGGATATGGTTTCTAATATTTCGTAAATATGGGCTTGTCTATTGTTATTCATAAAAATAAATTACCATTCAGCACCAGGGTACGCGCGTTGCAGGGATTGCATTTCAGCGATGATAAAACCCAGGTGTTCGGTATGCATGCCAGTTTTACCGCCGGTTTGCATAAATTGATTTTCTGCTGGAAAAGGAATGGTGGCTTCTTCAAAAACAATTGCCACATGGTGGAGCCAATCTTGTTGTAGATCTGCGGCGTTAAAAATTTCATAAGCTGCAGGAATGAAAAATTCGCCGGTGTACATCCACAAATAATCTACAGCTGCCAGTATTCTGTTTCTACTTTCTTCTGTTCCATCGCCCAATCTAATAACCCATTCGCTACTCCATTTCAAATGATATTGAATTTCTTTAATAGACTTTGTTGCAATGGCGGCCAGTTGGGTGTCGGAAGATTGCATCATTTTTTCAAACAATAACGATTGAAAGGTGCTAAGAAAAAATTGTCTAAGGATGGTTTGTGCCCAATCGCCATTAGGCAATTCACAGATGAGGTAATTTTTGAAATCACGTTCATTTCGAAAATATGCTAGTGTATCTTCTGTTTCGTTTTTGTTATCTGCCTCATTCATCAGTTTGGCGGCATATTGATAAAAATTCCTTGCCTGACCAATCAAATCCAATGTAATATTTGTGATGGCAATGTCTTGTTCTAAAATGGGGCCATGCGCGCACCAAGCTGCATTTCGCTGTCCAAGGATGAGTGCGCTATCAGCTAATTGAAGGGTAGAGGAAACCAATTTATTTTCATTCATCATATTCGATTTACATTGTCTGTTACATGTGCTTTAATTCATCCGGCAAATCATAAAAAGTGGGATGTCTGTAAATTTTATCGGAAGCGGGTTCGTAAAACATTTCTGCATCGTCGGGGTTGCTGGCATGAACATGTTTGCTTTCAATTACCCAAATGCTAACACCTTCTTGTCTTCTGGTGTACACATCTCTGGCGTTTTCAATTGCCATGGCTGCATCAGCTGCATGTAAGCTGCCGGCATGCTTATGGTCTAAACCTTGTTTGCTACGGATAAACACTTCCCATAGCGGCCAAGCGTTTTCGTTAGTTGTAGAATGATTGCTACCAACTTGTGCTGTATCTTCTGGAATATCGCCGTAATAAAATTTTCTGATTTGAATATTCATATGTGTTGGTTTAACCTATGCGGCCTTATTTTTTAATTTGTTTTTTCTTTTTTCTGCATAAGCCAACGCGGCTGCACGTACCCAAGCACCTTCATCATGTGCTTTGTTTCTAGCGGCCAATCGCTGTTTGTTGCAAGGACCATTTCCCTTTACTACATTCCAAAATTCTTCCCAATTGATATTGCCAAAGTCGTAGTGCTGTCTTTCTTCATTCCATTTTAAATCAGGATCGGGTAAGGTCATGCCCAATATTTTAACTTGTTCGACAATCATGTCTACAAATTGTTGGCGCAATTCATCGTTTGTTTTTCTTTTAATTTTCCATTTGATGCTTTGATCGCTGTTGGTGCTTTCGCTATCGGTTGGACCAAACATCATCAAGCTAGGCCACCACCATCTGTTGATGGCATCCTGACACATATCTCGTTGAGCTTGTGTTCCTTTGCTTAATACCATTAAACTTTCAAAACCTTGACGTTGATGAAAACTTTCTTCCTTGCAAATGCGTACCATTGCTCGAGCATAAGGTCCATAAGAAGTTCGGCACAACATCACTTGATTTAAAATGGCAGCGCCATCTACGAGCCAACCCACAGCACCCATATCGGCCCAGGTTAGTGTAGGATAATTGAATATGGAAGAGTATTTGGCTTTGCCACTGTGCAAATCAGCGATCATCTGATCTCTGCTGCTGCCCAATGTTTCTGCAGCCGAATACAAATAGAGGCCATGTCCGGCTTCATCTTGCACTTTTGCAATGAGGATAACTTTGCGTTTCAAAGAAGGTGCCCTCGTAATCCAATTGCCTTCGGGAAGCATACCTACAATTTCGCTGTGCGCATGCTGACTAATTTGCCTAAGATTTGTTTTTCTATAAGCCTCAGGCATCCAGTCTTTGGGTTCAATTTTAATTTCTTTGTCAATCTTATCCTGAAAAGATTTTTCTAAATCATGAAGCGACATGGTTATAACATTTAGAAGTTAAAAGTATAATATTAATTTCGAAAAAACTAACAATCGTTAGTATAAATTTAAAATTGTAGCAAGGGTTATTATTTTACATCAAAGTCAATGAAAACAGCCTCTGCCGTTGGGTGTGATTGACAAGTGAGTACAAATCCCTGGTCTACTTCTTCTTTTTCCAAAGCATAATTAACATCCATTTTAATGGTACCCGATTGAAGTTTGGCTCTGCAAGTGCAACAAACACCACCTTTGCAAGCATAGGGTAGATCGGCTCCATTTTTTAAAGCGGCATCCAAAATGCTTGGTCCGTTGTAAGCCAAATCAAATGAAAAAGTTCGGTCATCGAGCTTAATGGTGATGTGACTGATAGGTCCGTTGGAAGCGTCATCATTCGAGGCTGTTGTTTTTTCTTTGGCAGCAAATTGTCCTGGGGTAGTAAACAATTCAAAATGAATATGAGCAGGATCCAACCCGTTTGTGGTTAAAAAATCTTTAGCTGCAAATATCATTTCTTCTGGTCCGCATAAATAAGCTGCACTAAAAAGTTGGAATGGTACAATTTTATGCAAGCCATTTAGTTTAACATCATTGATTCTGCCATAAAAAACATCGGCATCAATTTTTTCTTGACTAAGAATATTGATTAAGGTCAATCGCTGCATGAATTTATTTTTCAAATTTTCCAATTCGTCAAAAAATATAATAGCGTTTCTGTTTTTGCTGCCATAAATCAAAGTGAAATGGCTATTGGGCTGTGTATGTAAAGTATGTTTGATGATGGAAATAATGGGGGTAATGCCACTACCTGCAGCAATGGCGAGGTAATGTGGATTGGTATTGTTGATATGAGCATTGAATTTTCCGGATGGCGGCATCACATCTAGTGTATCGTTAACCGTTAGCATGTCATTTGCAAAAGTTGAAAACAAACCACCATCTACTTTTTTTACAGCAATGGTTAATGTTGATTCATGTGGAGCGCTGCAAATGGAATAGGAGCGCCGAATCTCTTCACCATTGATGCGGTGTTTGATGGTTAAATTTTGTCCTTCTTTAAAGGCAAAAACATTTTTTAAATTTTCAGGAACATTAAAAGTGATGGATACACAATCTGGTGTTTCTTTTTTTATTTTCTGGATTGGTAAAGTGTAAAATTGAAAAGACATAATTTTTTATTTAATGATTCCTTTGAGCAGATGTTCAATCATGTTGGCTTCAAGAACAGTTACGGAAATATTTTTTTTGTGTTGTTGCCAGAATTCTAGACCTCTTACAGCCGATAAAATGGTAAAGACCATCACATGTGGGTGCAAGTTTTTTAGTTCTTTTTTCTTGATGCCTCCATTGATGATTTCTATCATTCTATTTTCATATAGTTTTCGTTGGTGCAGGAAATTACTTAGAAATGGTTCTTGCAATTGTTTCCATTCATGATTGGCTACAAACACTTCATCATACGCATCAAGCATCATGTGGATATGAAATTGAATAAGCAGTTCTAATTTTTTGATGGAGCTTGTCTGTTGAATTTCCACTTCATTAATATTGTTGGTGAAATCATTTGCCACTTTAAAACAGATGCTCTGCAACAATTCATTTTTTGAACCAATGTGATTGTACAAGCTGGATGCTTCAACGCCAATATTTTCAGCAATCTCCCGCATAGAGCTGCCCATAAAACCTTTTGATCTAAATAGACCGGCAGCTTTTTTTATGATTACATCTTTTTTGGATCCGTTTTTACTGGCGATAATTTTTGCCATTCCAAAGTTTTTA
>CAIQHJ010000116.1 GCA_903871575.1 uncultured Bacteroidota bacterium | reverse complement strand
TTGATGCCTTTGATGCCTTTTCCAATGGCGATGGTTCTGCCATTCATATCTGCAATTTTGTATTGAAATGCTTCGGCAGCATTTACCGTAAGCTGACTGGTTACAAAAGTGGAGATGGCAAAAGGCAATGCTGTACTGGTTGTACTTTTGAGTGCAATGATGTTTGAATACACCACTTGGTCTATAATCGAAGTTGCTTTTAATCTGTAGTATTTAATTTGTTCATCAAATGGTGTGTAAATAAAGCTTCTTGAAGTCAATAAGGAAGCCGATAGATTGTTGAAGTTGTTGCCATCCGTAGATACTTCCAATTCTAAAGATTTCAAAGGTTCATCAGCAATAACGTTCCAGTTGAGCTGATGCTTATTTTTATTTGTACTGCCATTTAATGTAACGGCTTGAATAGGCAATGCACTTCTAAAGCCGGTAATGGTATAAGAACCCAAGCTGCCATAATTGGTTGCATTGTTGTTGCCAGTACCATCCAATACAAAATAATAGGTACCTTGTTTCAAGCTGGTATCGATGGTGATGCCCATCGAAGATGAAGGGTCGTATGTTCTAATTAAGGTTTGTGCATCATTGTAGAGAAATAATTTAATGTCGAGGTTAGAACCAAGATTGTTTCCACCAACACTATAAGGCGTTGCATCGATGTGCAGCGAACTCAAGTTGTTGAATGTAAACCTGAATACATCTTTATCTGTACTGGTGGTGATGATGCCATTGATTGAAAATGATGTTGCATTTGGCGTATAAGCAGATGCATTCATAAGATCAGCAAAATCATCCGTTCTGTACCCGAAGCCATTTGTTGAAGTGATGATGCTTAAGTTGTCTTGTGTATTGGCACATCCATAAGGTGTAGGACCATCGTTCCAACCCGTCATATTTTTGCCATAGCTGTTTCCCATTACAGGAGCCCAGCTGGTTTCTCCAGATCCGATACCTGTGTGGTATGTTTCGGTTAAATTACAAGTTGCATCATATCTAGATTGGTGAGACAGTCCAACGGAGTGACCGCTTTCATGACTGCAACATTCTGCTACATATTTCGCATTGTTGGGTCCTAATCTGTCGGTAAATACAAAAGCAGGCGTATCATCTCCCCAAGTAAAAGAACCGATATAGGAAACACCACCAACATTTGGTTTCCAGCTGCTGGTTGGAGTTACGATTACGCGTATACGCTGAGTTAAAGGCGCTGCTAAAAATTTAGTTGAATCGGTTGTGATGTTTACATTAAATGGGCGATAGTCTTCAGCAACACGATTGAAAATTTCAGTGATTTGTGCAGTTGACAAAGTAGAAGTTGCACAAGCGATTGGCATTGCCCCATTCCAATAGGCACAATTTACATAGTGGCCATCAAAATCGAGGTAAATGGTTGCAGTTGCAGAAGGTAAGCTGTTTAATTTAGGTAAAGCAAAGCTGCTCACTGTGAAAAAACTGCATAAAATTAATGCGATGATTAAAGTAAAATTTTTCATTTTCGTAAGGATTTAGGATTGTGTAAGGGTATGTGATTGCAATGATCAGTTAGGGGATTAATAACTGCAATCTTGTAAAATTTTATCTAAGTCGATTTTTTGAAGTCGATAATTATTGGCCAAATCATTTTTTATTTCATATACTTCAAGTGCTTCGGTATTGATGATTCTGCCAACATAAGAAATGCTGTTGTCTTTATTGGTTATTTTAGACAATTGAAATACTACATTTCCCGCATTTTCCGATTTGATGATCATGGATTGAAGGTTGGAATATTTTATCTCGTTGCTTAACACTTTTCCTTTAAAAATGAATTTTTCATTGAATGGAATTGCGATTGCCTGACCCGATTTTGTTACAAAAGAATTTTTAAGCATTGTTGTAGAAATGTCTACAGCTCCAGGGAAATTATTGAAAACTGATTTTTTAGGAGCATCTACTTTTTGTGCAAAAGATGCAAAAGACGTGGCGGAAATCAACAGTACAAGTACTGCTTTGGTTAAGGTTTTCATGTTTAGGATATTTATTGGTTTACAATTGGAAGATTCTGGGTTAGGGAGAATGTTCCAAAGTAATAAACGCAGCTTTTTTGAAAATATTATGTGAGAGGGAAATTTTTTTTTTAACAGCAGAGAAATAGGCTGGATAAGCTGGATACTGGATGCTGGATAAGCTGGATAAGCTGGATAAGCTGGATGCTGGATAGGCTGGATGCTGGATAAGCTGGATAGGCTGGATGCTGGATAAGCTGGATAAGCTGGATGCTGGATACTCGATGCTGGATAACACCAAACACCAAACAACAAACAAAAAACAAACCTTTTGAACTTTTTAAACACGTAAACAAACCCCAAACCAAAAAAAGATAATTGATTCTTGATGAAAGTTCCAACTTCCCCCTTGGGGGACTGAGGGGGCTCTAAAACCGCTTCATATAGTCCTGTGTCGTTACGCCTGTAATATTTTTAAACGCTATGATAAAAGTATTGTAAGATGAAAATCCTACTGCTGTAGCAAGCGATTCTACTTTATGTTCGTTGAGATATCCGCCTTCGAGTAATTTGGTGGCGTCGTGAATGCGAACAATCTTTTTATAATCCGTAAAGCTCTCATTGCAATGGTATTTAAAAATGAAGTTGATATGGCTATTGGGAATATTCAAAGCAACGGCAATATTATCAAGGGTTAAATCGGGATTTCTAAAAGTTTGGGTATGAAAAGACAATTCTTCAATTTTATGGAGATATTCCATCAGTAATGGTTTCATTTTTTCTTCTATTTTTTTGTCCCTGTCACTCGTTATAGGAATTACCGTACCCTCGATAAGCCAAACGCTGTTGAGTATCACTTTTTCATTTGCTTCATCTATTGATTTGTTTAAAAAATTATAGCCGTAAAGAATTTCCGGGGTAAGGATTATCGTTACAAAAACACATATCCAAATAAGTGCAGAGATCCAAAGGTAATTGTTGTTGAAACTACCAGGACTCTTAGTGAGAAGGCTGGTTGTTGTACGAATCAATAAAAGCAAAACAAAACAAACGTATAAGAATATGGTCCATTTTTTTATTATACTATTTTGTTTTTGAATGGCTTTGATATCTGTTTTGCGGGTCCAAACATTATTATAAAGCATCCGAAATCCGATAACAGCATAGATTAAATAGAATGAAATGCTCACAAAGAAAAATATTTTCTTATGTAGTGCTGCATTAGTTGGCTTGGCAAAATTGATGATCACATATCCAGCTCCCGCCAATAAAGGCACAATAAAGTGCAACAAATGCTTAGTTTCAAATTTGTTTTCATAAATAATATTATAAAAATAAAGGTAAAGACAAGGCATCAACATAACAGTACAAACATCTATCAAGGTTACTAAATTGTTGATGTTGATTTCTGGATAAGCATCCATAATTCCATGTAATAAAAACCTTGCAGCATTAATGGCAATGATGATAAAAAGGTATTTATTGATGAGCGAATGCGCTTGATTTTTATTTTTTGTAATTAAGTTAACGATGCATAAAATCCCGAAGGCCGCAGTAATAAAAAAAATAATGTTGCTGAACATGAATCAAAAGAATTAAAAATAAAGGCTACAATGCCACCGCTAATGTTATCAAAATTGAATTGCAAAGTACCTACAATAAATACAGACTAATAAAAAAATAATCTCTCAAAAAAGGTGAATCGTATCTCAAAAACTACGAAAAAGGCTATAAAAACCTCGAAAAGCTATTTTCTAAACATAAAACAGGTTTCAGGTAAACTGATTCGAAGCCATTTTTTATTATTAAAAACCATTGATGTTAACATTGTCTCATTTTGGCACACTGTTTATCTTTTTTTTAATTTTTGAACTCTCCAAAAATATGAAATCAAAAAATTGTTCTCTCAAAAAATAAGTATCGTATCTCAAAAACGATGAAATGCATTGGAGCTATTGTGGGGGTGATGTTAATATAATTATTTCGCACCCAACAATAAAATAAATCTGAAAAACAAAAATTCAAAAAAATCAAACAAATGAAAAAAATCGCTCTTTCCTTGCTCGTATTTGCCTCTTTAGCTACTAAAGCTCAGGTAGGTATTGGTGTAGCCGCAACAGATGTAGCTCCTTCGGCACAACTGGAGGTAAAATCAACCACCAAAGGGTTGCTCATTCCAAGAATGACAGAAGCTCAAAAAACAGCCATCAGCAATCCTGCAACGGGTTTATTGGTGTATCAAACAGATGGCACTAGTGGTTTTTATTATTTTGATGGTTCAGTTTGGAAAAGTGGTTTAGGTCCAAAAGGTGACCGTGGTGAAATAGGTCAACAAGGACCAAGAGGTCTCCAAGGTATACAAGGCCCACAAGGAAATCAAGGTGACCAAGGACCACAAGGTGAAGTAGGACCAATTGGCGCAGTTGGACCACAAGGCCCAAGAGGAGACCAAGGTCCACAAGGCGAAGCAGGACCACAAGGAGCAACAGGACCACAAGGTGAAGCAGGTCCAATTGGTGCAGTTGGACCACAAGGAAACCAAGGCGACCAAGGTCCACAAGGCGAAGCAGGACCAGTTGGAGCAACAGGACCACAAGGTGAAGCAGGTCCAATTGGCGCAACAGGACCACAAGGAGACCAAGGCCCACAAGGAAACCAAGGCGAAGCAGGTCCAGTTGGTGCAACAGGACCCGCAGGTTCTAATGCATCTATAACAATGGGTTCTATCGCAGGAAGTTCAACTGCAAATGGAGGTTCAATATCTTCAGGAGTATTAAGCTTAGCGCCTGCTGATGCAACAAATGGTGGTATTGTTACCACTGGAACTCAGACTTTTGCTGGTTCTAAAACATTTAATTCAGATCTAAAAGTAAATGGAATTAATGTAGGTAAAGGAAATGGTTCTGTAGCTACTAACACAGCAATAGGTAGTGATGCATTGAGAGTAATTTCAACAGGAATTGCTAATACATCTATCGGTTATCAATCACTTTACAATGTTACCTCAGGAAATTCAAATACATCTATCGGTTATCAATCACTTTTTAACAATACAACAGGAGGTGGTAATGACGCATTTGGAATAAACAGTTTGAATAAAAATACAACTGGATTGCAAAACACTGCAATGGGCCAAACGTCACTTTATAACAACACTACAGGTCAATTTAACACTGCTACAGGAGCTTATGCAGTAAGCAATAATACAACTGGTAATAAAAACACTGGAGTAGGAAATCTTGCGCTTGGTTCGAATTATACTGGGAGCAACAATACGGCAATTGGTTTTGGAGCAGATGTAACTACAGATGGATTAACAAATGCCACAGCAATAGGATATCAAGCAGTAGTAGATGCCAGCAATAAAATTCAATTGGGTAATTCATCCGTTACGAGTGTAAAAACAAGTGCAACTATAACAGGTAGGGGTTTAATTGTGGATACGCTTTACTCAAGGTCAATCACCACCGATTCAATTAACACAAAGGGTTCTACTTCTCCTTTGGTATTTAAACAAAACAACACCGAGCTGATGAGATTAGCAACCACCGGAAACTTGCTGATAGGTACTCCAACTCAGGTGACCGCTGGAGATTTCATTTCAATTAAAGGTACAACCTTAAATAAATGGCCATTAAGCTCGTATTCAACTGATGCTAATGCTTCAGCTATTTATGGAGAGGTGACTTCAACTGCAACTGCTAGTGCAAATGTTTGGGGAGCTGTACAAGGTCAATATAAAGCTGCTGGTAATGGTGCTGGTGTTAGTGGTATTTACCAGGGCTCTGGTACGGGTAATACCAGAGCAGCAGTTAGGGGGGAAGTTACTAATAATACTTCAACAGGTCTAATAGGTTCAATTGGTACATGTGGAGTCAATGCTATGACAACAGGTACACAAAGAATGGGTCTTTATGGTCAGGTATCGTCCGGAGCTTATGGTTTTGGTGTTTATGGAATTGCAAGAAATGGAGTATTATTGTATGGAAGTTTTGATGCTGGTGTTGTTGGCTGGGTAGGCAATAATGCAAATTTTTCAGCTTATTTTAATGGAAACTATGCAGTGGCAAATGGTACAAAATCAGCTTCTGTAGGTACAACCAAAGGAAATCAATTGTTATATTGTACAGAGTCGCCAGAGGTATGGTTTGAGGATATGGGATCAGGTAAATTGGTTAATGGTGTTTGCAGAATTGACTTAGATGATTTATTTAAAGAAGTGACTGTAGTTGATGAAGCACACCCAATGCACGTATTTATACAAATGGAAGGAGAGTCTGAAGATGTGTTTGTGATTAAAGATAAAAACGGAGCCGGCTTTACTGTTAAAGAAAGAAACCATGGAAACTCTAATGCAGATTTTTCTTACAAAGTAAGTGCTAAGCGTGTAAACTTCCAAGATCACAGATTTGGTAGCGATCCGGTATGGGGAAGTGGTGATACGCGTAAATATATGCAGTACTCAACACCGCCTTCAATAGATTATAATACCAATATCAAAATACAAGAAGAAAAAAGAAATAATTATAAACAACCTCCGCTTCCTGCAGGATTTATGTCAGCTGAAGAAATCATGAAAGAACAGAGCAAGAATAAATCATCAAAGGGAGATAATTAATTATTTAGCAGATTAAAAAATTAAAATGAAAAAAATAATCATCTGCTTTCTGGCATTTGTAGTTGGGCTATATAGTTCAACATTGCAGGCACAGATATTGTCGGCGGGTGCAGGCACCGAGTTTAGCATAGGTGCAGGTACAACCGTATCGGCCGATAGCTTAGAACTCACACCATCTGCTTTGTATAGCTTCAGCAACAACACGCTCAGTAAAAGCAATACTGTAAGCAACAGTACTTCTATTAATTATATTAATAAGGTGTACCAGTTTAGCGCCTCTGCTACTGCTTATAGTGGGGCGTTAAAAATGTATTACAACAATAGCCAGCTAAATGGGCTAACTGCAAGTGGTTTGAAATTGCTAATCCACAACGGCTCATCATGGTCGTTGGATAACAACAGCAGTTCAAATACATCAAGCAATGTAGTAGTAAATAATTCAGTTAGCGGGGTTTCTTTAAGAGAAATAACTGCTGCTGCTTGTTCGCCGAATACCGGCGATACCACTGCATCAGCGTGTGGTAGTTTTGTTTGGTATGGTGTAACATATACTTCATCTGCAACACCAACGCATACGTTTACGAATGTTGGTGGATGTGATAGTGTGGTAACGTTGCATTTGACTATTTCAACATTTGCTCCTGCAACCCCATCTGTTGTATCAGGTGTGAACAATGTTTGTCCTAACGTAGGTAGCGGTTCTACACAAACGTACAGTGTTGCTGCAGTAGCAGGCGCTACTTCATACACGTGGAGCTTACCTCCATATGTATCATTGGTAGGTCAGCAAGCATCAAGCACCATTACCACAGTTACTGGTTTGACCAACACCATCACGGTTACGTTCTCTAGTGATTTCATTTCGCCAGGATCGTCATACAAACAAATCAGGGTTCGTGCAGTTTCAACTTGCGGCTTGAGTGGCATCAGCGTATTCTACTTAACTGCAGCAAGACCAACTACGCCATCTGCAATCGTTGCGTCTACAACAAATATTTGTCCTAGCATTGGAACCAATGTTCCGGTAAC
>CAIQHJ010000115.1 GCA_903871575.1 uncultured Bacteroidota bacterium | reverse complement strand
TTATGCAAAAGGCATGAACAAAAAAGATTACTGGGAATCGATGTTTGATGATTCAATGGATTTGATTGCACGTTTGCCAAGAATTGCAGCGTATATCTATAGACGTAAGTATAAGAATGGAGAGCACATTCAACCGAACGGCTTGTTGGATTGGGCAGGTAATTTTGCACACATGATGGGTTACGACAATGAAGATTTTAAAGAATTGATGCGTTTATATATGACCATTCATGCGGATCATGAAGGTGGAAATGTGTCGGCACATACAACTCATTTGGTGGGCTCTGCGTTGAGTGATCCGTATTTGAGTTTTGCAGCAGGTATGAATGGATTGGCTGGTCCGTTGCATGGATTGGCAAATCAAGAAGTAATCAAATGGATATTTGAGCTAAGGGAGCAAATTGGAAGTGAATCGCCAACCAAAGAACAGATTGAAGAATATGTAAGAAAAACATTGAGTGAAGGAAAAGTAGTGCCAGGATACGGACATGCGGTATTGCGCAAAACAGACCCGCGTTTTACAGCACAAATGGAATTTGGAAAGAAACACATGCCAAACGACCCATTGGTGCAAACGGTTTGGACAATTTACGAAGCGGTGCCACCAATTTTAAGTTCAATAGCAAAGATTAAAAATCCATGGCCAAATGTAGATGCACACAGTGGTGCGTTGTTGGTTCATTATGGCATGGTAGAGTATGAGTTTTATACCGTGTTATTTGGTGTATCCAGAGCATTGGGTGTATTATCGAGCTTGTGCTGGGATCGCGCATTGGGCTTGCCTTTAGAAAGACCAAAATCCATCACCACAGAATTGGTAAAAGAATGGTTAGATGGCAAAGGAGAAGTATGGGGAGATTAGTATGTTGAAATAGTAGGGGAATTAGCTCAGTTGGTAGAGCGTCCCGATTAAATATCGGGAAGGTCATCAATCAACAATTTGAAATAGATGGGGAATTAGCTCAGTTGGTAGAGTACTTGCATGGCATGCAAGGGGTCAGCGGTTCGAACCCGCTATTCTCCACATCAATACTAACAAGGGTTTCATTGAAAATGGAACCCTTGTTTATTTGACGGGGTTAAACATGGTTTAAGCAATGTTATTTCTACATTACAGTAAAAAAAGCGTTGTCACTTATGCCTAAACCAACAATCAGTCCGTTCACTTTCGTACATTTTAAACACGGTATTTATTGGTGCGCCATGTTTTAATTCGTTGTTATGTTTTGTTCTCATCAAATAATTAAACGCACCCATATCCCCGGTATACTCAGTTTTATTTTCGAAATTAAATTGTTGATGAATGCTACATAACGCTTTTATAAATGCATACATCAAAGAAACCTCTCCTCCTATAATGCCACAATTCAATAACGTTTCGTTTGCAAATTTTTGTTCATACGCTGCATAGTCAGTTATCTTCTCCCTCAAATTGGCAGCATGCGCTTCCATCCATTCATTTTGCAATGTCTTAGGTTCGTCTCCACAAAAAATTGATGTTGAATTTTCCTTGAAAAATTTTTCTTCAAATGGATTTTTTAAAACAACCACATCTGAAATGTCTGTTACGAAAATATTTTGAACACATTTTAAGTTTTGTTGTAAAAAATTTTCATAAACGAAATATCGATATACATTTGGATTGAATGGAGTGTTGTATTCGATTTTCACAAAAGAAACATATTCATTCTGGAATTTTTCGCAGGTTTCTTTTTTAAAATTGTTATGAAAAATGATGCCGCAAAGTTTTGTATCTGCAACTGACTCTGCCCAATTTTTAACCAACTCATAATTGTCACCGTCTAACGTCATGTTTCTGTTTACATCAAACACACCAGTGATATGGCAAGCAAGGATAATATTTTTATGTATTGAAAATGGTTTTGCTTCAAAATTCACCATGAGTTAATTTGTTGAGAGATGCTTATTTTTCATTGATGTACAAATACTCGTGGGAATATTTCTGTAATAAATATAGGTTCTTAGATCAGCTTTTTTTACACGAAAATTCAATTTTGCTTTTTCAAAAAAATCAGCATCAGCAGCGAAACCACTTCTGAAGTTGACACTAGAAAAAACTTCTTTTCGCCCAAATAGTGTTCCAAATAAAACACTATTATCCAAGTGAATGAGTTTTGTTAGATCGTTTTTATCGGGAACATAAAAATCATTTATGTCATCAACTACAGTAGCAGACGTAGAACAAATTAAGTCATAATTATCAATAGCAGAGAGGCAAGCCGATAAGTGATTGGGCTTATATTCATCATCGCTATCTAGAATCGTAATGTATTCACCGACGCAATTTAAAACACCTCGATTAATGGATTCAGATTGTCCGCGATTGCTATGTCTGATATAAATTAATTTATCTTCATTCTCTTCTACACACGCTAACAATAATTCTCGATTGTTTTCTTTGCTTCCGTCATCGATAATGATTAATTCAAAATCTTGAAAATCTTGGTTTAAAACAGCATCAATGGCGCGTTTGATATATGCGAATTCGGTATTGTAAACAGCCATTAAAACCGAAATTTTTGTTGGGGATTTCATATAGTTGTGCTTATATGTTGTTCATAAGAAAGGATAGTTTGTAAAGTTGGATTATTTTTTTTGTAATTGCGTTATTTAATTCGTTATTATCTTCTCTTTTACAAAAGAAATAATATAATGTTAACCATCGGGCCCAAATTAGTTCTACTTCTTTGCTCAAAACACATCCTTATAACAACCAACTTTATTCAACATCCAAGCTATTCCGTTGCATCAAAAAAAGCAACGGTATTGTTAAGCGCTTTCGCCAAGATTGCTCCGAATGATCATCTCCCAAAAATTCTTTGGTTATCCAATTTTTTTTATGATAACCCGCTTTCATCATGATGGCATCCACTTTTTCCTGGTAAGGTTTATACATCGAATCCAAGGTCTTGTTTCCATAATCAAAATATATCTTATGCGTTTTCGGGTTGGGGAGATGTTGCTGCATATACTCGTTCATGGCAGATGAAAAATAATGATCCGTATCAAAAAAAATAACTGGCCAATGTGTAGATAAGCAACCAACAGCACCAAAGACTTCGGGGTATGCACATATCGCATAAATAGAAATTAATCCACCCATACTCGAACCCATCATCATCGTATTCGCTCTGTTGCGCTTTGTAGAAAACGCACTGTCAATATATGGTTTCAACTCCTGCACAACAAATGCCAAGTATTTGTCTGACATCACTTCGCCACTAAATATCATATTCCCATTTGGCCTTTTAGCAGAATCCAATAATTGTTGACGAAAGGAAAGTGGCAATTGGTTGAATGGCTTCTGTGGC
>CAIQHJ010000114.1 GCA_903871575.1 uncultured Bacteroidota bacterium | reverse complement strand
GTTTTTTGATCATCACATCCAGAAGCATGATTGTATACTGTTAACGTTACTTGGTATACGCCAGATTGAGCATAGGTGTGTGACAAAAGCGAATCATTGGTAATCAATATCGGACTACCATCGCCAAAGTTCCAGCGACTAGAATCTGCTCCAATAGATACATTTTTAAAACGTTTTAATTTTTTGTTTGAACAACTTCCAATCAAGTCATAAGCTGCAATAGGAGGCATGATGTAAAGGTAATCGGGTTTTATCATGGTATCTGCGCATCCATTGTTGTAAGCAATCAATGTTATAGTAAATCTACCAGTATCCTCATAGGTATGACGAGGGCTTTGTGTGGTAGATGAGGTTGAATCGCCAAACTGCCAGAACCATTGATTGGCAGCGCCACCCGGTGTGGTTAAGTCGGTAAAGGTAACTGGTGTTCTTGCGCAAGTTAAAAGCGGGTTTGCAGAAAATTCGGCATGTGGTCTAACGCCGGCTCTAATTCCATTAACGTATGTTACGGTGTCTGTACATCCAGTAGCGGTAACAATCATCAACACAATATTATAATTTCCTGCATCAAATGTATGAGTTGGAGTGGCATCTGTTGAAATTGGGCTGCCATCGCCAAAATTCCATTGAAACGAAACAATACTGTCGCCACCAATTACATGATGAACGAAAGTGTGTGTTAAAGGCGCACATCCTCTTTTAGGTAAACTATCTACCGATACATGCGGTCTTTGAATATTAATATAGCCATTCTCTGTTTTAGTTTTCGTACATCCGTTGGCGCTAGTAGTCGTTAGGGTAACCGTAAAGTTTCCTTGATCTTGGTAACTGTGGGTTGGGTTGGGAAGAGTAGATGTAAAGCCATCTCCAAAAGTCCACAAGTAACTCACCGCATTTGCACTGGTATTGCTAAAGGTTACGGGTAATGGTGCATAACATGATGATGTTGGAGTTGCACTAAACGCTGCAGTGGGTTGGGTATTGATGGTAATGGTACTCACCATCGAATCTACACAAGCTCCAAAATTATTAATCAATTTAATTTGGTAAGTACCAGCATTGGTATAGGTTACCGACGGGGTAAAGCCTGTTTGCAAAGGACTGCCATCTCCCAAATCCCAAACCTGACTAATAGGAGCCGGTGATGTATTGTTGGTGATGGAAACTGCAGTGTTGGCACAACCAACTGTTGGGGCAGTAAAAGAAGTACTGTTTCCTGCAATCGTAAATGCATTCATTCTTCTCATGGTATCAGAACATCCATTTTCATTGAACGCAATCAACTGAAGCGACATGGTGCCTGTAGATAAATAAGTATGTGTTGGATCTTGTTGATGCGAAGTGTCTCCATCTCCAAAACTCCATATATAAGTTAAGTTGCCAATACCAGTAGATTGGTTGGTAAAATTCATTGTTAACGGCGCACCGCAATTTGCAGTTGAGCTGTGTATGAAACTGGCATGTGGTTTTTCTGTTATGGTAATATAATTGGTATCTGTTATTGTACTCGTACAACCGTGGTTGTTAGAAACAGTTAAAGACACATTGTATGTGCCGGTTTGTGTGTAAATATGTGAAGGTGTAGCTGTTGTTCCCAATGGGCTGCCATCGCCAAAATCCCAACTCCATGTGGCAATTGATCCGCTACCTGCTGTGCTTTGATCTGTGAAATGCACATTGAGTGGTGCGCATCCAGATAAAACAGAACCTGTAAATGCAATATTTGGCTTTGCATAAACATGTATGTATTGTGTACGAATGACGGTGTCTGTTCCAGTAGCATTGATGCTAATCAACTTAACGGTGTAATCGCCCGGATTGATATAGGTTGTTGATGGATTTTGAAACGACGAAATAACGCCATTGCCTAAATTCCATTGCCAAGCTGTGGGGTTTCCGGTAGAAAGATCGGTAAAGTTTACATGAAGCGGCGCGCAGCCTTCGATAGGCGTAGCTGAGAAATTTGCGATAGGTTGTGCAAAGGTTTTAATGCTCAGGATAATGCATAACGCGATGACACAACTGGTTTTAACCAATTTAATCGAGTTCATAGGGATTGGGCTTTTGTTTTTATGAATTGTGCCGATTTTCACCGACACAACATATAAACACATAAAAAGCAAAAAAATTGTGTGAACTCGAAAAAATATTATAACCGTTGCATATACAATTCCGTGTCGGCCGTACTTCCCCAAGGGGCAAATTTCATTGTGGGAAGGGCTTTTTCAGTAAAACGCCATGATCGGTTGATAAAAACAAATGAACTGGGCGTATTGGGTTGGGTAATAGCGATAATTAGTTTTCCATAGTCTGCATCACTTGTCCAGGTGCCGGTGTATTCAACTCCGTTCTTAGTGGCTTTCATCGGTCCATCATAATAGGTATTCTTGAGTAATCTAAATACATACCCATCATATTCGGCAGTGATGTCTACGCCATTGTCTTTTGCATAGCTCACAATAAAGTCGCTGTTTAATATATTTTGCTCGAAATATTGTTCAAAAACATTGCCCACATATACTTCTTTGGGTTTCTTACAACTGCTACCCATTAACAAAATAAAGGCTAGTGCATATAAAAATTTATGTTGATGCATATGGATGGTTGATTTATATGCAATAAAAATAATGAAAATTTCGACGATTTGAATTCATTGAAATCTAATTGTACTTTTAGGAACTTTAAAAATCTACAAGATGATCATTTCTGATATCACCTCCATATTAGATGTATATGCCCCAGCCCAACTGCAGGAATCTTATGATAATGCTGGGTTAATAACCGGACAATACGATTGGAATTGCAGTGGTGTACTGCTTGCTTTGGATTGCACATCAGCAGTTATTCAAGAAGCCATTGACCAAAAATGCAACCTGATTATCGCACACCATCCCATTTTATTTAAAGGAATAAAAAAATTAAATGGGTCTGATTATGTTCAGGAGGCATTGATATTAGCCATTAAAAACGACATTGCCATTTTTGCATGTCATACCAACCTCGACAATGTTATAGAAGGTGTGAATGGCCGAATTGCTCAAAAAATTGGACTCACAAACACCCAAATACTCAGCCCGATTGCCAATTCACTTAAAAAATTACAGGTTTTTGTACCAGCAGATTTTCTGTCGCCTTTGCAAGAGGCCATTTATGCAGCTGGGGCTGGTAACATCGGAAATTACAGTGAATGTGGGTTTGTTACCGAAGGGACGGGCAGTTTTAAGCCGATAAAAAATGCCAATCCTTATACGGGTGAAATGGGCATACGCACCACGCAGCCAGAAATGAAATTGGAAGTGATTTTTCCGCATTGGGCCGAAAAAGGCATCATAAAAGCCATGAGAACAGTGCATCCTTATGAAGAAATTGCTTGCGAAATTTCTAGTTTATCAAATGAATATCAAGCAGTTGGATCCGGACTAATTGGTGATTTGCCCGAACCAATGTCGCAACTTTCCTTCTTGAAATTACTAGCAGATATTTTCAAGGTTCCAATGATAAAACACACACAATTAACTGGAAAGGAAATCAAAAAAGTGGCCATTTGTGGTGGTGCCGGTAGTTTCTTAACCAAAAATGCAATAAAAGCAGGGGCCGACATTTATGTAACCGCAGACATTAAATACCATGAGTTTTTTGATGCAGAAGCGCAGTTGGTTTTAGCTGACATTGGACATTACGAAAGTGAACAATATACAATAGAACTTTTTGATGATGTTTTAAGGCAAAATTTCCCTAACTTTGCCATCCTTAAAACTAGGATGAATACCAATCCTGTTCGATATTTTATGGCATAAAACTTTTTATAGGTTTACTACATTAAAAATATTTGTTCAAGATTTTTTAAAGCGATTAAAAATAATACATCAAACTATGGCTGCAGCAAAAGAATTCTCGGTTGAAGAAAAATTGTCTTCTCTTGTTCGTTTACAAAAGATTGACAGTAAGTTGGACGAAATTCAAATTTTGAAAGGAGAGCTTCCAATGGAGGTTAAAGATTTGGAAGATGAAATTGAAGGACTTCATGCTCGTCAAACAAGAGTAGAAGAAGAAATAAACGGGATTCAAGAATTTATTGAGCAAAAAAAACAAGGCATTAAAGATGCGCAAGCCTTGATTGCTAAATATGAAAAACAAAGCGATAACGTAAAGAACAATAGAGAGTATGAAGCCATCAACAAAGAAATTGAGATGCAACAACTCGAAGAAAAACTTTGTGAAAAGCACATCAAAGATGCAACAGAAGAGATTGGTGATAAAGCTCGTCAATTGGAATTAGCTAAAAAAGCAGTTGCTACCAAAGAATCAAACTTAAGCGGTAAGAAAGGTGAATTGGAAAAAATCATCAGCGAAACTGAAAAAGAAGAAAACCAATATAATGCACAAGCAGCAGAAGCTAGAAAACATGCAGACGAAAGATTGTTGGCTAGCTATGACCGCATTCGTAAAAACTATCGCAATGGCTTGGCTGTCGTTCCAGTAGAAAGAGATAGCTGTGGCGGTTGTTTCCACGCTATTCCACCTCAAAAACAAAGCGAAATAAAACTGCGCAAAAAAATCATGGTTTGCGAAAATTGTGGAAGAATCTTAGCCGATTCAGATTTGAGTGATGCAGTTGTGGTAGATTAATTTTTTAATTAAAACATATTCAAATCCATTCTGTACAGGATGGATTTTTTTTTACGACAAAGAACCCTTTTTCATTCAATTAATTTTATTCACGACCAACATTTAGCAACTACTTTTCATTAATTTGCTGACTCAACATGATAACCCGACTTTTTATACAGAATTATGCCATCATCGACGAATTGAGCATTTCATTCGAAGGGGGTTTGATTATCATTACCGGGGAAACGGGCGCAGGAAAAAGTATATTAATGGGTGCGTTGAATCTTATTTTGGGACAACGAGCGGATAGTAGTGTTTTACAAGATTCACAAAAAAAATGTGTGATAGAAGGCAGTTTCCATTTACAAGAAAGCGAGGGGTTAAAATTGTTTTTTATGGAAAATGATTTGGATTACGAAAATGAAATGGTAATCCGAAGAGAAATAAATGCCAATGGAAAATCGAGAAGCTTCATCAATGATACACCTGTCAATCTTTCACAAATAAAAAACCTCGGTATTCATCTAGTAGATTTGCACCAGCAATTTGATACACTAGAAATCAACTCTGAAAATTTCCAAAGAGAAGTGTTGGATGCACTTGCAGAAAACAAATCGCCGCTTTCAAAGCTCAAACAACAATTTGAAAATTACGCTACTGTAAAGCAGCAATTGCTAGAACTCAAAGCAGCTCAAGAAACAGCCAATAAAGAATTGGATTACAATACATTTCTTTTCTCGGAACTTGAAGAATTGGCACTCAAAGAAAATGAGTTGGAATTAATTGATGCAGAGTTGAAATTATTAAACAATGCAGAAAGCATAAAAATACAATTGTCTGCAGTATATGGTGTATTAAGTCAAACCGAAAATCCAATCGTCAATCAATTGAAGTCACTCAACAATAAATTAAAAACGTTGAATGATTTTCATCCAGAAATTTCCATTTTATCTCAAAGGTTAAATAGTTCATTAATTGACATACAAGATATTGCGGATGAATTGGAGCGCATAGAAGCTGATGTGAAATATGATGCTGAACGAATTGCTGTTATTAATGATAGGCTTTCTGCAGGGTATAAATTATTAAAGAAACATGGGTTAACAACAACAGCACAACTGCTTGTGTTGATGGATGAATTACAAAACAAACTAGACGGTTACGCAGATATTTCTTCAACCATTGCAAAGCTGGAAATACAGGAAAAAGAAAGGTATGCGGAGTGTATAAAAACAGCGTCGTTGATTTCTACAAACAGATTGAAGCATATTGATGGGTTTACAAAAAATGTAAATCAATTGTTGGCTCAAGTAGGTATGCCCAATGCACGCATCAAAGTGCAATTATCGCCATCTGCATTAACGGTGTTTGGTACCGACAGCATCGACTTTTTATTTGATGCCAATAAAAGCAACAAATTTGAACCCGTTAGCAAAGTAGCCAGTGGTGGAGAGTTGAGTCGTTTGATGCTCAGTATAAAATCATTGGTGGCAAAAAAATTATCACTGCCCACATTAATATTTGATGAGATTGATACCGGTATCAGCGGTGAGGCAGCAAAGCAGGTAGGCATCATCATGAAAGAATTATCCGAAGCGCATCAAGTCATTGCTATTACACATCAGGCACAAATTGCAGCTAAAGCATCTACACATTATTTTGTGTACAAAAACATGCAAGCAGATAAAGTTACGACCAATGTCATGGTCCTTAATAAAGAAGAGCGCATCCAAGCCATTGCAAAAATGTTAAGCGGCGAAAAGCCCACAGCAGCGGCTTTAGAAAATGCAAAAGAGATGATGTTGAATTAATCCAGCATCCAGCATCCAGTATCCAGCCCAGCATCTAGTATCCAGCCTATCCAGCCTATCCAGCCATTCCCCATATTTATTTTCTATTTGCTCAATAACATTTATTTTTACATTTCATTATAACTCATACCATTATGGCAAACAATTTATTGAAAGGAAAAAAAGGAATCATATTTGGCGCATTAGATGAAAAATCAATCGCTTGGATTACTGCTATTAAATGTCATGAAGAAGGCGCTCAAATTGTGTTGACCAACGCACCTGTAGCCATGCGAATGGGTGAAATCAATAAGTTAGCTGAAAAAATTAACGCACCAGTAATTGGTTGCGATGTAAGCAATGCAGAAGATGTAGACAATTTGATAACTAAATCTATGGAGCATTTTGGTGGTGGTTTTGATTTTATTTTGCATTCTATTGGTATGAGTTTGAATGTGCGCAAAGGCAAACATTATACAGAGATTGATTATACACATAACTTAAAGACTTTTGAAATTTCTTCGATGAGCTTGCATCGTGTGTTGGCTTGTTGCATGAAGAAAGACGCGATCAACGATTGGGGTAGCGTTATTGCATTGAGTTATATTGCCGCACAAAGAATTTTCCCCGATTACAATGAAATGGCCGACGCCAAAGCATTATTGGAAAGTGTAGCTAGAAGCTTCGGATATCATTATGGAGTTAAAAAACATGTTCGTATCAATACCATTTCTCAGTCGCCAACCAAAACAACAGCTGGTAGCGGCGTGAAGGGTTTCGACGGGTTTATCAATTATGCCGAGAAGATGAGCCCACTTGGCAATGCCACTGCAGAAGATTGTGCCAATTATTGTGTGGTGATGTTCAGTGATTTCACAAAGATGGTAACCATGCAAAATCTATTTCATGATGGCGGATTTTCATTCACTGGTGTAACCACTGCTGTGATTGAACAAATGGAAAAATAAGCAAACGCTTCAATTTTCGCACTTTTCAAATTATATACATATTCAAATCGATAGTATGGATTGGATTGAATGGGTAGGTCATACAGGATCTGCATTAAGCAGCTTGACTTTCATACCTCAGGTTTACCAAACATGGAAAACCAAAAGTGTAAAAGACCTAAATATCTATATGCTGCTGATTGTTTTTACCAGTACCCTAATTTGGATAGTTTATGGTGTGTGTAGAGGATTACTGCCTGTGATTATTTGTAACAGCATCATCAGTTTACTATCATTGCTCCTGATTGGTTTTAAAATCAAGTACAACGATGCATCCACTCAAAAATAAGTTTGTGTTAGTTGGCTGCGGAAGTAGGAAGAATAATTAATATTCATCTTCGTTAAAAAAGAAATCTTCCTGACTAGGATAGTCGGGCCAGATGTCTTCCAAACCTTCATAAATCTCTCCTTCATCTTCCAATTCTTGGAGATTTTCAATTACTTCGATTGGCGCACCACTGCGAATGCTATAATCGATTAATTCATCTTTGGTTGCTGGCCAAGGAGCGTCTTCTAAATGGGAGGCTAATTCTAGTGTCCAAAACATTTTTCTAAAGGGTTTATTTTGCAAATGTATAGGTTACATTGATACAACCAAAAGTGTTTTTCCGTTCCCTTTCAAATTATTTGAGTTATTAACATTTTTAAAGTCATTAATACCTAATTTTAACGCATGTTATCAGCAAAAGGTGTAGAAAAAAAATATGGTACCATGTCCATTTTAAAAGGAGTGGATATTCATATTCAATCAGGAGAAATTGTAAGTATCATTGGTGCGTCTGGTGCCGGTAAGAGTACTTTGTTACATATTTTAGGCAGTTTAGACAAGCCCGATGCAGGAACCATCACACTTAATAACCAAAGGATTGATCAATTAAAAGGCAAACAACTCGCTGCTTTTCGCAACAATCACATTGGTTTCATCTTTCAATTTCATCATTTATTACCCGAATTTTCTGCTATTGAAAATGTGTGCATCCCAGGATGGATTGGTGGAAAAAATAAAACCGCAACTGAGAAAAGAGCCAAAGAACTATTGGCAAATTTGGGCTTGTCGAATCGTTTTGACAACAAACCTGGCCAATTATCTGGAGGTGAACAACAAAGGGTGGCAGTTGCGAGGGCCTTGATCAACAATCCTGCAATTATTATGGCGGATGAGCCTACCGGTAACCTTGATTCAGCAAACGCAGAAGATTTGCATCAGTTGTTCATTAAATTGAGAAATCAATACAACCAAACTTTTTTAATTGTTACCCACAATGAAACACTAGCTCAACAAAGCGATAGAGTGCTTCAAATGAAAGACGGGAAAATGGTTGAACAATTATGAGCCAAGTAGTTCGTTGATGCGACTGGTTAATTTTTCTGCATTGGGAAGCATGGCTTTTTCTAATGCAACATTCATCGGTACTGCAGGCAAATTAAGCGAACCCATTACATCCACCGGTGCATCCAGAAATTGAAAACAATTTTTAGAAATACGGCCAGCTAAGGCTTCCATAAATGAATTGTTTTGTTGTTCTTCTGTAAGCAATAAACATTTTCCATGCTTTTTTACTTTGTCAAAAACCAACGCTTCATCTAACGGATAAAGCGTACGTAAATCGATGATTTCAACTCTTCCTTCAAAGTTTTTGGCTGCAGCTTTGGCCCAATAAACGCCCATGCCATAAGTGATGATACAACAGGTTTCTCCATTTTCAACCATGGATGCATTGGCGTCCAACACCACATTTGCTTTTCCTAACGGAATCACATAATCTCGGTCGGGTTCTGTTGTTTTTGCTTCCTCTGTACCAGGAACTTTGCTCCAATATAGTCCTTTGTGTTCGAGCATTACCACCGGATTGGGATCTAAAAAAGCAGCTTTTAGCAATCCTTTCATATCTGCTGCGTTTGAAGGATAAACAATTTTAATTCCTTTGATGGACAACAATGTACTTTCGATGCTGCCACTATGGTATGGGCCACCACCACCATACGCCCCAATCGGAATTCGGATTAAGGTTTGAATGGGAAATTTACCACAACTCAAATAACAACTCTTTGAAATTTCTGTTACGAGTTGATTGAAACCTGGATAAATATAATCTGCAAATTGAACCTCAACAATAGGCTTGGCACCTACAGCACTCATTCCAACAGTAGAACCAATTATGTATGCTTCTTGTATGGCGGTATTAAAAACACGATGATCGCCAAACTGCTCGGCAAGTGTGGCTGCTTCTCTAAATACACCACCCAATCTTCTACCTACATCTTGTCCATACAATATGGCTTCTGGAAAATCTTCCATGATTTCGCGTATCGCAAACAACGCTGCATCCACCATGAGAATTTTTTCTGCTTGATCTGGATTTCGATTACCCGTTTCAGTTACAATAGGTGTTGATGCAAATACATGTTTTTCTACATCAGCAATTGAGGGCTCTGCTGAATTGGATGCGTTGGAAAAATCTGTCAATATTTGCTGATGTGTTTCTTCCTCAATAGTGGCTAAGATATTTTCTTCGATTCCTGCACTAAGCAACAACTTTTTTAATTTGGGCGTGGGGTCCATTTCAAATGAAGCTGCTAATTCATCTTCAGCTCTGTAAAACTCTCTTCTTACGCCGCTGGTATGATGACCTAACAATGGTACCGTAGCATGCACCAACCATGGGTGACGATTTTTTCTCACCTCGTCCACGACCATTTCCATGGTTTCAAACGATTGAATGAAATCAGACCCATCGATACTGATTCTATTGATGCCTTTAAATCCTTCTATAAATTCAAACGCGTTGGTTGTTCTGGCTTCTTTTGAAGTTACGCTGATACCCCAGTCGTT
>CAIQHJ010000113.1 GCA_903871575.1 uncultured Bacteroidota bacterium | reverse complement strand
CATAAACCCTTCAGCTGTGTCATCGTACGAATGGGTTGTACCATTTGGAGCGAGTATTGTAAGTGGACAAGGAACCAATTCAATTACGGTAAATTATTCAACATCTTTTGTTGGAGGAGCAGTAAGGGTTAAGGCATTGTCTAATTGTGGTTCTAGGTCATACCGCAACTTGACATTACAAACTTCAGCACCAACTCCAGCAGCTATTCAAAAATCATTTATTCCGAATGTACCTGCGGTTACCAATGTTTGCGGACGTGATGCAGAAAATTATATGATAAAAAGAATTGCAAATGCTACATCATATTTGTGGACATTAAATGTAGGAAGCAGCGCAACCATTGAGCACGTAGTAGCGGAATCAGTTAATGATACAGCCGTTACAGTTAGTTTTGCAAATACACTTACAAAAGACATCTTATCAGTAAGAGCTGTGACTGCCTGCGGTACCAGCGCTGCAAAATCAATTGTTTTAAATTCTACATTGTTGGCTCCAACACCAGCTTCTATTTCAGGCCCATCAAATGCATGTATCGGCACCCCAGAAACATTTAGTGTAACAGGAGGCGTTGCCTCAGCAAATCAAAGTGCATCAGTAAAGTTCAGATGGTCTATACCAGCTAACACCACCATAACCGCTGCCAATTCTGATAGTTCTAGCATTACGATTTCTATCAATACAGGCTTCAGAGGTGGAGTAGTTTCTGTAAGAGGAATTACCGCCTGTGGTCAACAAAGTGCGGCCTTAGCAAAAGGCGTTTCCCATAGATTGTGTCCAACAGGAACCAAGCTAATCAATACAGCACAAGTGTTGACAGATGCCAGCACAAATGCCACGGTAGTTGTTTATCCTAATCCAAGCAACAATAGTTTCCAATTGCAATTGAGCAATAGAGAACAAGCATCTGTAAAAGTGATAGATATGCAAGGTAGAGTGGTGAACCGTTTCACTACAACAGGTGCAGCCAAAACAATGTTTGGAAACAATTTATTGCCTGGTGTATATATGGTGGAAACCAAACAAGGCAATGCCATCAAAGTGATTCGTGTGGTGAAGTTCTAATGTGAATAGATGAAACACTTGCTGGATTTTTAAAAAATATATTACAAACTCAACAATAAACCTGTTCCATTTTGGAGCAGGTTTTTTTATTCATCAGTTTTTTTTAATTGATATTTTGGTAAGGAGGTATAAAGAGGCTACGAAAATTTGAGCATTGAATATGGAGAGGTGATTTTCTTAATTTAGATTATGCAATATTGCATAATTACAATTTTAAGATTTTGCAATATTGTAATATTACGTCCCTGGCTCCGAAACAGCCAAATTTCCGAACTAATTTTTCTTTACTCCACACAACATTTTATTCAGTCTTTTAACCTGCTACAAAAGAAAATGATCAACCAACTTCCTTAAGCAATTACCCATGCTTATCCAATAATCAGTTGTCTTAAATAAAGTCATCTATCCAAAAAAAAATGGAATAATATTATGGCGCTATTGTTACAATATATTTTCACACACCATTAAAATGTGAACGGCGATGTATCTTTTTCGATACAGTATACAATGGGTATTGATATATACTTGTGGAGAGAAATGGCTTTACAAAATGCCAATTACAAACATGCCGTATTATTAGGAAATATGTGATTCAAATTAACCGCCCCAATTTTCACGATCTAAGCTTCTAAAATGAATCGCTTCGGCCAAATGTTCGGTTTTAATTTGTGCTGAAAATGCGAGGTCAGCAATCGTTCTGCTCACTTTTAATATTCGGTCATATGCCCTGGCTGAGAGGTTGAGTTTTTCCATGGCCCTCTTCAACAATTGCGTTGAGGCTGCATCAATAACACAAATTTCTTTTAGCATTTTGCTGCTCATGGCGGCATTGGAGTATACCGCATCACAACCATCGAATCTTTTGGATTGAATGCTTCTTGCAGCAATAACCCTTTCTCTGATGTGGATGCTTTTTTCTTGATTGCTTGTGCTGCTCAATTCATCAAATGCAACGGGTGTAACTTCAACATGTAAATCGATTCTGTCGAGCAATGGTCCCGACACTTTGTTTAAATATTTCTGCACCATTCCGGGCGGACAAGTACATTCTTTTTCGGGGTGATTAAAGTATCCACAAGGGCAAGGATTCATGCTGGCAATGAGCATAAAACTCGCTGGAAAATCAAGCGCAATTTTCGCTCTTGAAATCGTAACTTTTCTTTCTTCCATCGGTTGCCGCATTACTTCTAAAACGGTCCGTTTAAATTCTGGCAGTTCATCTAAAAACAATACACCATGGTGCGCCAATGAAATTTCACCAGGTACGGGATGACCACCACCGCCTACCAAAGCCACATCGGAAATGGTATGGTGTGGACTTCTAAACGGCCGTCTGCTAATGATGGTAGCGTTTTCTGCTAACTTTCCCGCTACACTGTGAATCTTAGTCGTTTCCAATGCTTCTTCTAATGAAAGCGGAGGCAATATGGTTGGCAATCTTTTGGCCAACATCGTTTTACCTGCACCCGGCGGACCAATCAATATCGCATTGTGTCCACCGGCTGCAGCTATTTCTAATGCTCTTTTAATATTGTGTTGACCTTTTACATCCGAAAAATCAATATCATAATTCGATTGGGCTAACTCAAACGCTTCTGCAATGTTGATTATGGTTGGTGCGATACCATTCGACTTTGAAAAAAAACCTACAACATCTTTCATATGTGATACACCATACACTTTCAACCCTTCAACCATTGCTGCTTCTTTTGCATTTAACATTGGAATAATTAATCCATCAAAACCTTCTTTTTTAGTTTGAATGGCAATGGGCAATGCTCCTTTGATGGGTTTGATGATGCCATCCAAACTAAGCTCTCCCATGATTACATACTTTTCCAGTTGCTCAACATGTTCAATTTGACCCGTAGCTGCCAACGTACCAATTGCAATGGGCAAATCAAAAGCAGTTCCTGTTTTTTTAATATCTGCAGGTGCTAGGTTGACCAACAATTTTGTTCGGGGCATATACAATCCATTGCTCTTGATGGCACTCTCCACTCTTTGTAAACTCTCTTTAATTGCATTATCTGGCAATCCTACAATAACATAACTTTTTCCTTGATTGTTTACATCAACTTCTACGGTTATTGTTTGCGCCTCCACGCCATAAACTGCACTTCCAAATGTTTTAACAAGCATGTGCAAATATGAGCAGCATTTAATTTTCTGGCAACGGTTTTACAACAGTGTTCTAAAAGAAAAAAACAATGACAGTGTCGGGATTTACACAGATAAAATGCATTCAAATAATTTAAAGCGATTTCAACAACGATACCACACCTTCTTTTTTGAGAATGAGATATCCCAAACGATCGTTGCTTACACCCGACTTTAGTTGATAATTAAAACTAAACGCATCTTGATTTACAGTGGTTTCAAAATAGCAGAATGTGATGTTGGAATGATGTGACAAGGAAGTACTGATTTCATATAAATGGGTAGACAGAATAAATAAAGATTGCGGTATTTTGATTAATCCTTCTATCACCACTTTGCTGCAAATCATGGCATCTTCAACATTGGTACCTTTGAACAATTCATCAATTAATATCAACCATTTTTTTCCGTTGTTTATTTTGTTGATGGTAGATTTGATGCGTTGTACTTCATTGTAAAAATAACTTTCACCTTTGCTGATGTCGTCCATGATGTTGATGTTGCTCAACATGCCATCTAAAAAGGACAACTCCATGGAAGTTGCAGGAACACCCATGCCAATATGTGCTAAAAATGCAGCAATACCAACCGCTTTGATAAAGGTACTTTTGCCAGCCATATTTGCGCCTGTTAAAAATATAAATGGGGTGTTTGTATTTAATGTAATGTCGTATGGAACTGGATTAGCCAATAAAATATGATACAATCCCTTGGCTTCCATTATGGGTACATTGGTATCGATGAATGTTGGAAAAACAAAATTATTTTTTTTAACAGCCATTGCCATGCCATACCATGCGTCTATTCTAGCATGCAATTCCAACAACACCTTCATTTCTGTTTTGAATCCACTTCGCAAATAAAATCCCAGTTGCAACATCTCCTTTTTTGATAAGGCCTTAGCGTTTGGATGCTTGTCTATAATACCCAATGCAGGCTTGTTTACCATTGCACCTATTCCCAATAAAACGCTTTGTAACGGCGCCGGGTTTTGTTCGTTGGTTAATAATTGTGTGATGATTTTCAATCCTTTGATAAAGTCAAAACAATGCATCACAGAATATTCAATCAAAGAATAATCTGGTCCATTGGTGATTTTATAGAGTATTGCTTTGTAATTTGAAACCTGCCCTGTAATGATTTGTACGGGTGTGTCATAATATTTCTCCACAACCATTAGGGTTCCGTTGCTGATGTTTGTTGGCCAACTATCCAATGCCGTTAGTATGCATTGAATGGTTTCTTGTACGTTGTTTATGTTGGTTAAACTATTTAGTGGATGCGTTAAAAAACTACGCAATTGTGCTTCGCCGTTTGTTGTAAGGGTGTAATTGATGCGCTCAAAAATTGCATGTACGCCTTCTCTGTCGAAGATGTTTAAATCATACAATGTCGTTTTGTCTACTTCCATAATCAGTTCCTGTTGAATGACATTCTGTGTCCTTTTTCAGCTGATACCAATCGATTGTTGTCGAATACAATGTGGCCGTTGACCATTGTTTTTAAAATAGAAGCATTGAATGTTTTATTCAATAAAGGACTCCAACCACATTTGTATAAGATATTGTCTGTTGTTACCGTGTATGGCTTCTCCAAATCTACCATTACCAAATCAGCAAAATACCCTTCTCTAATAAAACCTCTTTCTCGTATACCAAAACAATCTGCAACTGCATGACTCATTTTTTCTGCAACCTTTTCAATGGGAAGCATTCCATCCTGAACATATTGAAGCATCATTTGTAGTGCATGCTGTACCAAAGGCAAACCGGAGTGCGCGTTTTCATATGGTGGTTGTTTCTCGCTCATCAAATGCGGTGCATGGTCTGTAGCAATGATATCCAGTTTGTTGTCAAGTAATGCCTTCCATAAAGCCGTTTTATGGTGAGCAGATTTTATTGCCGGATTACATTTGATTTGATACTCCAATCGATCATAATCATCCGCAGTAAAATGCAAATGATGTATACAAACTTCTGCCGTAATGCGCTTCTCTTTTAATGGCATCATGTTTCCAAAAAGCTGCAACTCTTTTTCTGTACTAATGTGTAGAATGTGCAAACGTGTATTGTATTTCTGCGCCATTTTTACTGCTCGCAAACTCGATTCAAAACAGGCATCTTCCTTTCTAATGATGGGATGATCGGCGGCAGACAGATTGGGTTGAATGGACTTGATTTGTTGGTAGTTGTTTTTGATAATGGTTTCATCTTCACAATGCGTAGCAATCAACATCTCCGTTTCACTGAATATTTTTTCTAGGGTATTGAAATTGTCGACCAACATATTGCCGGTACTGCTTCCCATAAATATTTTAACACCACAATAATCTGATTTCTGCTTATTTATTTTCAACACTTCTTCTGCATTGTCATTGCTTACACCCATAAAAAACGAGTAATTGGCAGCTGAGCTGTTTGCTGCAATTTGATATTTTTCTTCTAATAAATTTATGGTCAATGCATTGGGAATGGTATTGGGCATCTCCATAAAGCTGGTTATGCCTCCTGCTACTGCCGCAATGCTCTCTGATTGTATCGTTGCTTTGTGAGTTAAGCCAGGCTCTCGAAAATGTACTTGGTCGTCTATTACACCGGGCATTAAATGTTTACCTGTGCCATCTATTTCTGTTGCCGATTCCTTGGTGGTAATGTTTCCGTCTATCCTTTCAATACGGCTTCCTTTTATGTACACATCCATAACTTTCGTTTCGCCTTCATTAACCACAGATATATTTTTAAAAAGGTAGTTTTGCATAATTGATTTATCTTGATGTTAAATAATGAATACAGATGCAAATTATAAAAAGCTTTGTCAAAATTGCGATTTTTGTTTTACCCTTATCAACCTTCGCGCAACATACCTTTTTGCCCAAAGATGCTAAAGAGTATACTTTCTTAGACAGACAAGAAATACTGCAGCAAAACAACCCTACACTCAATTTGTCCGCTGTGAAACCATTTAGTCGGGAAACCATCATGCAAATTTTCTCAAATGCCGACAGCAGTAAATTTGCCGACAAATGGAACAAGTATAGCTGGGATGGATTACAAATGAACAATAGTGAATGGCAGCAAAACAATGCAATTGTTTTTCAAAGTAAAAAACCCATCCTTAAAAAATTCTATACCACACCTTGCAATTTTTATGAAGTAAATAACAAAGATTTTTTTCTGGCTATCAATCCCATTTTGCAAATTAAGGGCGGCATGGCATCTGGAGAAACCAATGAAAAACTATTCCTCAATGCAAGAGGAATCACCCTCCGAGGAAGAATCGCTAACAAAGTAGGGTTCTCATCCACCATCATCGAAACACAAGAAAGAGGACCTTCTTTTTATCAGCAATTTGTAAATACAAATAGAGCGGTTCCGGGTAATGGATTTTACAAAGTGTATAAAAAAGACCTTACTGCACAAGATTATTTTGATGGGCGAGGGTACTTTACATTTAGCGCTACAAAATATATTGATTTTCAATTGGGATACGATAAAAATTTTATTGGAAACGGCTACAGAAGTCTGTTCTTGAGCGATTGGGGAAACAGTTATCTTTTTGGAAAAATCAACACCAAAATTTGGAAGTTCAATTATCAGAATTTATTCATGGAGTTGACACCTCAGTTTTCAAAAACCGGTGATACCTTATTGCCCAAAAAATATGCAGCGATGCATCACCTAAGCATGAACGTTACCCGATGGTTGAACATTGGCTTGTTTGAAGGTGTGATGTTTGGCAGAAGAAATCATTTTGATTTTCAATACATCAATCCCGTTATTTTCTACCGACATATTGAAGGAACAGTGGGCAGTCCCGATAATGCTGT
>CAIQHJ010000112.1 GCA_903871575.1 uncultured Bacteroidota bacterium | reverse complement strand
TCGATTTCTTTTCCGATGATTTGTATATTGGCTTCGCCACCGCTCCATTTCACTTCATCAACCGAAGCAATTTTTTCTACTTCCACAATAACATTTTTGTCGTGCGGCGCAACCATTTGCGCGCCATCATCCCAATATGCTTTATAACCATTGTATTCTTTGGGATTATGGGAAGCTGTACAAACCACACCGCCTTTGCAATGTAAGTGACGAATGGCGAAACTAAGCTCGGGTGTGGGTCTAAGACTATCAAACAAAAATACTTTTATACCATTGGCTGCAAACACATTGGCAGTAATTTCTGCAAACAAGCGACTGTTGTTTCTGCAGTCATGTGCCACGGCAACAGCAATTTCACCATCGAAACACATTTTCAAATAATTGGCATATCCTTGGGTAGCCATTCCCACCGTGTAGGTATTCATTCTATTGGTGCCAACGCCCATAATGCCTCGTAAGCCACCAGTACCAAACTCTAGGTTTTTATAAAATGCATCCGCCAATTCTTCTTCATTTGAGGACTGCAAATCGCGAATGGCGGATTTTGTATTGTCGTCGTAGTTGCCCATTAACCACTGATTCACTTTCAATTCTATTGTTGGATTCATGCTGTTGTTTTTTCTCTTTCAAAAATAAATTATTCACTTCGATAAACTCCGATTACTTTTAATTTTGTTTTTGAATATGTTTTTATTTTTTGAGCTGATGCGAAAATCATTCTTGTTTACATTTTTATTTTTTGGATTCAAATTATTGGTATTGGGTCAGCCCGTTGCCGATTCAAGTACAACGCCCCAAAGAAAAAAAATAAACAAGGTTGTGTTGTTGAATGCTGCGGTATATGGCGGAAGCATGACAGGCCTGTATGCGGCATGGTATAAAGATTACCCACAATCCAATTTGCATACATTCGATGACTGGGATGAATGGCAACAGATGGATAAGATTGGGCATTTGTATAGCGCATACACCATGAGTAGGTTTAGTATGGAAATGTGGCGAAATACAGGCATCAGCAGAAACAAGCGAATATGGCTGGGCGGTTTATCGGGCGCTGCCTATCAAACCATCATTGAAGTGCTGGATGGCTACAGTGCGCAGTGGGGATGGAGCTGGGGTGATGTTGGTGGCAACATTTTGGGAAGTGCGCTTTTTGTAGGACAGGAATTGGCCTGGGATGATCAACGGATTCAATTGAAAACATCTTTTCATAAAAAAAAATATGCGGATGAGCTTTTAGACAACAGAGCCAATCAGATTTTTGGTAAAAGTTTGGCAGAAAGATGTTTAAAAGACTACAATGCGCAAACGTATTGGTTGAGTGCAAATATCCATGCTTTTTTTCCTCAAAGCAACATACCAAAATGGATTTCAGTAGCCGTGGGTACAGGAGCCGAGGGCATGTTTGGTGCAAGAAGCAACATTGCAAAAGATGCGCAAGGAAACATTGTTTTTAACAGGTCAGACATCTCAAGATATAGGCAATGGTATTTGGCACCAGACATCGATTTTACAAAAATAAAAACCAATAGAAAAGGATTAAAACTGGCATTTTTTGTCTTGAATGCGCTGAAGTTCCCAACCCCAGCCATTGAGCTGTCCAATTCAAAAGTGAAGATGAGATGGATTTGTTTTTAATGCGGCAAAAACTTAAGAAACGGGTTCAATGTAGGCGCTTTCAATTTCGCCATCATTTACTTCAACAACGATATTTTCATCAACGGCAGTGGCAATAGACATCCCAACATAATTGATATCGATTGGGAATTTTTTGTAGGTTCTTTCTACCAAAACCAAGGTTTCAATTTGAGCAGGCATTTGATCAATTAATGGTTTCAACGCATACAACATTACCCTACCGCTGTTGGCCACATCATCAACCAAAATAACTGATTTATTGTTGAAATCGATGTTGCTGCTTAATTGGATTTCTGTAGGATTTTTTTTATTGATGGACAATTCAACCAATTGAATATTCCCTGCAAAACTATCCTTCAAATACAAGGCAATTTTATTAGCAATGACAATCCCATTTGATTTTATACCAATTAAAATAAGTTCGTTTTTGTGTAAATTTCTTTCAGTTAATTCTAGCGCCATCCGGCGAAGTTTTTTATCTGCAGTTACTTTATCTAAAATCATTATGCAATTTTTTAGCGATGGATTGTTTCAAATTTATCAAGAATAAAGTGAAATCATTTACCTTAGCTGATATAATTTGTTTGATATGCAATATATACAACAAGTCGCATTTTTATTGTTGACGGGTTATTCAATTTGGCTTTTTTCCAAAAACATTTTACAAATCAAAAGAAATATTTTGTTGGGGCATGCCGAGGACTTATCGGACAATGCGCCGATGCGATGGAAAAACGTAATCTTACTTGCGCTTGGACAACGAAAAATGTTTCACAATCCGATGGTGGCGGTATTGCATTTAATCATTTATGCTGGCTTCATCATCATCAACATTGAAGTGTTGGAAATTTTATTAGATGGTATTCTTGGAACACATCGGCTTTTTTTAGACGCCTTGGGCATTTGGTACACTTACCTTATCAACTTTTTTGAAATATTGGCGGCAGGCGTCATCCTTGTTTGTGTCATATTTTTGGCAAGAAGAAACATTGTTTACATCAAAAGATTCAGGAGTAGTGATTTAAAAGACTGGCCAAAAACAGATGCCAATTTTATTTTGATTACAGAAATCTTTTTGATGAGTTTGTTTCTGTTGATGAACACCGCAGATAGGTCGTTGCAATTGCTTGGCACTGAACACTACCATCAAACCGGCGATTTTATTCTATCTGGAAAAATCACAGGATGGTTTAGCAGCTATTCATCCACACAATTGATAGCGTTGGAAAGAGGATGTTGGTGGGCGCACATCATTGGCATTTTTGCATTTCTAAATTACCTACCATACAGCAAGCATTTGCACATCATTTTAGCATTTCCGAACGCCTATTATGCCAAGTTGGATGCAGTTGGCAGTTTACACAATATGGAAAATGTGCAGAATGAAGTTTTGTATATGATGCAACCAGAGTTGGCACCAGCAGGCAATGCAGCGAAAATGAAATTTGGTGCAAAGGATGTGATGGATTTGAGTTGGAAAAATTTGATGGATGCATACAGCTGTACCGAATGTGGCAGATGTTCTACTGCTTGTCCGGCCAATCTAACGGGAAAAATGTTGAGTCCAAGAAAAATTATGATGAGCACCCGAGATCGCTTGGAGCAAGTGGGATTGAACATCAATAAAAACAAGCAATTTGTATCCGACGGAAAAACTTTATTGCATGATTATATTACGGTAGAAGAATTAAGGGCTTGTACTACCTGCAACGCCTGTGTGCAAGCATGTCCGGTGAGCATCAATCCCCTTGATATCATTGTGGAGTTGAGAAGAAGCTTGATTATGGAAGACAGCAATGCTCCACAGGAATGGAATGGCATGTTCAGCAATATCGAAAACAATTTCGCCCCATGGAAATTGAGTCCAGACGATAGGGATGCCTGGACAAAAGAAAACTAATTTTAAAAATTACGACAACAACACAATATAAAAATCACATCAGATGCAAGTACCAACAATGGCCGAATTTATGGCAAAAGGTGAAACCCCCGAAGTATTATTTTGGGTAGGCTGTGCAGGAAGTTTTGATCAACGGGCACAAAAAATCACCAAAGCATTTGTACAAATATTGGAGAAAGTGGGCATTTCATATGGCATTTTGGG
>CAIQHJ010000111.1 GCA_903871575.1 uncultured Bacteroidota bacterium | reverse complement strand
TCATCTCTTCCAAAATTTTTCAACACCATTATGTTCCAGCGGAACATCTCATCTCTTCCAAAATTTTTCAACACCATCTTGTTCCATCGGAACATCTCATCTCTTCCAAAATTTTTCGTGCAATTTTGTTCCATCGGAACAATTCATCTCTTCCAAAATTTTTCAACACCATCTTGTTCCATCGGAACATCTCATATCTTCCAAAATTTTTCAACACCATCTTGTTCCATCAAAACATCTCATCTCTTCCAAAATTTTTCAACACCATTATGTTCCAGCGGAACATCTCATCTCTAGAACCGTGGTTTTACGGTTCGTTCGTTCCATCGGAACGTTTTGTGACCAACAAAATATCATTGTGTCATTTGAATTATATTTGTTTCAAATTGAAAAAATGAAAATTGCATTAATTGGTTATGGCAAAATGGGAAAGGCAATTGAAGAGATTGCATTGAAAAACGGCCATGAAATCGTGTTGAAAATTACCTCATATAACACAACAGAATTCACTATTGAAAATTTGCAGCTTGTAGATGTTGCCATCGAATTCACCAACCCTCATAGTGCAGTAGAGAATTTAAAAAAATGCTTTGACGCCAATGTCCCAGTGGTTTGTGGCGCTACAGGTTGGCTAGCCTATTGGGAAGAAATCAAACAATATTGTGAAAATAAAAAAGGCGCTTTATTATATGCGAGCAATTTTAGCGTGGGCGTGAACATATTTTTCGAATTGAATAAAAAATTAGCGATGCTAATGAGCAACAGACCCGAATACAATATCAACATTGAAGAGATTCATCACACACAGAAAAAAGATGCACCCAGCGGTACTGCCATTACACTAGCAGAAGACATTTTAAAATACAACCCCCATAAAGAAAAATGGATATTGGGTGATGCCGAAGGGGATTCAGATTTAAGCATTATCAGCAAAAGAATAGATCCAGCACCAGGAACGCATGTCATCCATTACAATTCTTCCATTGATAGCATCGAAATCAAACACACCGCTCACAACAGAATCGGTTTTGCTAGTGGCGCTGTCTTGGCTGCGGAGTTTTTGAAGGGCAAGAAAGGGATTTACACAATGAAAGATGTGTTGGGATTATAGATTTCAAAACTTTCCGACAATCCCCAATTGCATGAACGATCCATTCACATACCCCAACTCTCCAAAAATTCCTAGACGAGACATGAAATAATAACGAGCACCCAATTGCGCTGTATATCCGAATTCCCCTGGAACGCTCGAGCTCGAAGTATTGACATTGTTTTGATACTTAGAATGTACATATCCGCCACCGATCCCGATGTATGAGTCGAATCTTTTTGAAGCATAAAAATGATAATCTGCCCTAGCCAATACACTGTAAATAGTCAACTGATCTGAGAACACAAAACCATTGTACGCGCCATCTCCTTTTACTTTTGCATAAGAAAATTGTATACCACCAGAAAACTTTTTATAGATCTGATGTTCGTAAATAACATTAATGGGTCCAGTTCCAGTTATTGTGTAGCCTGCTGCAGCCCTCACATCCGCATTGATGGCATCTCTCAAAAAAGATTTCCAAACATTTCCAATTCCGTGACCAATGGCTAGTTTTGATGAGGGTTTTTTATGTGCTGCTTGAGCATAACAACTTGTTGCAATACCCAAAATCAGTAAACCACAAATTAAAATTTTTGCTCGCATTAAAAATCTTAGATTAATGATTGTGATGACCATATATTTATACATTGTCCATTAAATAAATGGTTATGATGACAATAAAATTAATTGAATTTGATATGAATATTTCAAGTATTTTGTGACATGCCAATTCGATTCGTTCTGTTTTGTTTTGTTGTTCTGCTTTCAACAAATATTGTTTGTGGACAAACCATACTTGCCAAGCATACAGCAGATACAAACGATAGCAGTTATTATGATATAGAAAAAATCAATGTAAATGAATTTTGGGCTGGTGGTGAAAATGGCATCCTCACCCGAATCGACTCTGCCGGAAATCCAACGCCCATCAACCTTCCAGGCAACCATTCCAATTTCCTTAAAATTCTAGCAGTTGGTCATTTTGTCTTTCTCTTTACTGACGACGCCACAATTTTCAGATACAACATCCTCAACAATACCTTCATTAAAAAATCATTCAAACAATTTAAATACAAATGCTTTTACGATGCCATCGTTTCTTCCAATAATGAAATCATCATCTGTGGCGGCGCTACCGGTATCTCTAGACACCAAAAGAAAATTCCCAGCGGTTTTATTGCCAAAACAGACCTCGAATTAAACACACCTCAAATCGTTTGGAAATCTTACCGAAAATTTGTTTGGAATTTACTGCCCTACAACAATGCCGTTTTAGCGATCACATACAATGGTAATCGTTCTGCAGTTTTATTAGGCCAAACCCTACATCATTGGAAACCTTTTTCTAAAAAAGTGAAAGGTATTGTACATGAAGTGGTTCCCATTAATGGCGATTTGTTTTACGCTGGAACACCTTCTATGCATTATAAAGAATTGGGTATGATGGGGGCATTCAATATGAGCAACACCTCCAATAATTTTATTGAAAAACAAAACAAAGGCGGTTGTATCTGGACCTTGAAAAAATGTCACGATGGCATCATTGGTATCAACCAAATCGGCGATTTGATATGCATAAAAAAAGATTTTTCTACCACTCGTACCTTCTCATTATTGCCCAATAAAGCATTGTATGAAATAGAAAAAGTTTCAGAAAATAAATTCATACTGGTGGGACATGGAAAGACCATTATTTTGGCTGAAATAAATGAACAACTTTTTTTAAAATAAATTTTTTTGTTCAAAGTTTTCACATATTTTTATGAAATCTAAAAAAACATTTTATGAAATTGAAAATCTCCATTCTTACTGCTGTTTTCTTTTCTTTGTTCATCACAGCAAATGCATTCAAACCAATGAACACCCCTTCAACTGCTTCAACTTTCGAACAAATCAAATCTTCTAAAGGAAATGAGTTGTTGAACATGACACCAAAAGAATTTCAAAAATTGACTGGCAAAAAATTGACCTTGAAAGAAGTGATACAATTGAAAGCTGCTCAAAAAGTATTGAAAGCTAAAATGCACAAGAAAGATGGCGATGGTGTTTCAAAAGGTATTTTCATTTTAGTAGCTTTATTGGGTTGGGCTTGGCTATTGATGGGTGTTCAAGACGATTTCTCTGGAAACACTTGGATTGTAAACTTGTTATTGACTGCTCTATGCTGGTTGCCTGGTTTTATCCATGCATTGGTTCACATGAAAGATTATACCAAATAATCCACTACAGATATTTCAATAAAAAAACCATGTACTTCAACATGGTTTTTTTATGCTTTACCATTTACCTTTTTCTATGGCACTCATTAATTTTATAAACCCTGCAACAAAATTCAAATGGTTCAATACCGCTTGGATGATTGCAATGGTGGTTTTCCCAATTGTACTTTGGATTTTACCTGCTGATTTTTTTGACAATACCGGCTTCGAACTTTGTCCATCAAAAGCCATCTTTAACTTTGAATGCTTTGGCTGTGGCATGACAAGAGCGGTGATGCATTTGCATCATTTCGAATGGCAAGATGCCATTTTTTACAACTTTGGTGTTGTTGTCATTTACCCGGCATTGGTAATTGTATGGATGATTTGGCTCTGGAAAGCTTGGAAAAGGCACCAACGGTTTTCAATGTCACAAAAAAACGCAACCTTTACAAGCTAACATTTGCCAACATTTCTGTTGTCATTTTCTCTAAGGTATAATCTTCTTTCCAGCCCCAATCCTTTCTCGCCACTGTATCATCAATACTTTGAGGCCAGCTGTCTGCAATAGCCTGTCTATAATCCGCTTTATAGCTGATCTCAAAATCAGGAATATGCTTTTTTATTTCGGCAGCAATTTCATTTGGCGAGAAACTCATCCCTGAAACATTGTAGGCCGTTCTTACCGAAATTTTTGATGCCGGAGCTTCCATCAATTCCAAAGTGGCCTTTATGGCATCTGGCATATACATCATCGGCAGATAGGTTCCCTCAGATAAAAAACAATTATACTTTTTATCTTCTAGTGCCGCATGAAAAATTTCAACCGCGTAATCTGTCGTTCCACCACCCGGTGCACTTTTGTAACTAATCAAACCAGGATATCGCAAACTTCTCACATCAACACCAAATCGATTAAAATAATAATTGCACCAGAATTCGCCCGCGTATTTGCTAATCCCGTAAACAGTTGTTGGTTCTATAACCGTTTGTTGTGGACAATTCACTTTTGGTGAAGTTGGTCCAAATACCGCAATGCTACTGGGCCAATATACTTTTGATAATTTCTCTTCTCTGGCGATATCCAACACATTCAACAGCCCTTGCATATTTAAATGCCAAGCCAAATTTGGATTTTTTTCGCCTGTAGCAGAAAGAATGGCTGCCAACAAATAAATTTGGGTAATGCCTTGGCGAATCACTTGTACATGCAACATTTCCTTGTTCATCACATCCATGCTAACATATGGACCAGTACCTTTTAATAAAGGATTTTCTTCCCTTAAATCGGAAGCAATCACATTGTTGTTGCCATAAATACTGCGTAAAGCCAATGTCAATTCAACGCCTATTTGTCCGCTTGCGCCAATAACCAAAATTTTTTCTTTAGCCATGGTTTTTATTTTTAGGGTGTAAATGTATAAGATATGATGCGACCACAAAATTTTATTTCTCTACATTTGCGATATGAATCAATCTATATTTCAAAGCCAACAATTCAACAACAACAACTTTTTTCTTATCGCAGGTCCTTGTGTAGTAGAAAACGAAGAAATGGTTTTTTCCATCGCAGAAAAAGTTTCAGGTATTTGTAAAAAATTAGAGATTCCATACATCTTCAAAGCTTCTTATCGAAAAGCAAACCGTACGAGTGGAAGTTCATTTACTGG
>CAIQHJ010000110.1 GCA_903871575.1 uncultured Bacteroidota bacterium | reverse complement strand
GTAGCCTGGATTAATGCATAAAAAATGCTACAATTAACAGTCGCCCTCCATTAATTTTTTTCTCGCAATTCGTGTAGATAGGCCTCTATCAATTTTCTTATTCCCTTTGAAGATCCTACATAATTGTTCAACATCACGGCAAAAATCAATGGCTTGTTTTTTTTGGTTGTCAATAAACCACACAAACTATAATTGTTGCTCAAGGAACCTGTCTTTGCATAAATAAAACTGCTATCGGCGTTGAAATAATTTTTCAATGTGCCAATGCCACCGGTGGGTAAAATACTTTTGAGTCTTTCTTCACCAAACTCAGTTTGAATTTTATTGATGATATACACCAAATCATTTGGAGAAAATAAATTGTAGCGACTCAAGCCGCTGCCATCAACCCATCTAGGACGCTGCGGAATATCTGCAAAATCATCTTGCAAAAGCGAATCAATCATATCCTGTTCATTGAAGTGCCCCAATTTTTCATTTGCCGTCATGAGCAAGGTTTGCTCTGCAAAAAAATTATCACTTCGTTTCATCATCAAAGAAAAAACAGCATCGCTTTTCTGAGAAAAATAGGGGATGAAATCTTTTCGGTTGATGTTGCTTGCTTTTTGCAAACTTGCCAACCGATACAGTGAATTTTGTAAAGTCATAAAACCCGATGCTAGACCTTTTGTTTCAACAGGAATTTCCTGAGTGAAAGCTTGCAATTTATTGTTTACGGTCACTTCAAAATGATTGGTTCCAGGTGTTCTTTTGATGATGTTGTAGGATAAACTGGTGTCTGTTTTTTTTGTTATTGAAAATTCTGGAACATCGGTATTCATCACAGCAAGATCGTATTGAAATTCGTTGGGATTGGCATTGTTTTTTTTAACCCATTCCAATTTCAGCAAATTTCCACAACCCGGAAAACTGCTTCTTTGCGGCATATAACTTTCATCTTGGTCATCCCAGGCCCAACCCTTGCCATAAGGAATAGGGTATTGTTCATCATCCAACATCACCACCTTGCCATGGCTGTTGTTAAGAAAATCATGAACAGGATGTATGCTAAAATCGGGATGCAAATATGTTGGATCGCCAGTTGGCAAAATGAAAATGGTATCATTGGCAATTTTATAATACATGCCTTTGATGCTGTCGCCTATATATTTTAGGCCGGCATATAAGGTGAAAAATTTTGTATTGCTTGCTGGAATAAAGAGCTTTTCATCATTGAAATGATAGAGATAATTTTGGGTTTCTGTATCATAAATTGAAATGCCGATGTGGGCATTGCCAATAACAGAATCGCTTAGCAGCATTTGACGGGTAAGCCGGCTGATTTTCCTAGATTCCTGTGCGGTTGTATGTATTGAAATTGCTAGAAACAGAAAGCATGCTGTATATATTTTCATTTTGCAAAAATATGTTAAGGATCAATGTTGTGATGTTCTGTTTGCACCATATTGGTTAAACGTTTCTTTCCATGTAACGCAACCATCTTTCGGGAATATCAGATTGGCTGGCAGCAAAATAATCTTTGTAACTGCACGCGATGGTTTTTTTATCTTCAAATTGCATCCACCATCTGCCTGTTTTTTTACTCTGTAAAAACACCACATCAGCATCGGCTATTTGAATGTGGTAGATGTTGAATTGGGCAACATCCTTGATATTGGATTCGTGTTTTCTTTTGCTTCTGCCATCAATAAAATACCAAATCATTTGAGCAATTTGATTGGCAGTCAGTGCGTGCGGATCGAGCTGTGGGTTATAATGATAAACACCAAAACTCGTCAACGTGTTACTCATACCAGCGAATTGAGCCAAGGTGCAGGCTTCTTCTCCTGTTAAGCCATTGGGCGAAATAACGTTAGCTGGCGCATCGCTGCTTTTGATGGCGGAAATATCAAAACTCAACAAATGCGTGTTTCTCAAAACGGGTTCCATTTCATGAATATCATCTTTTACAACGCCCACCCGAAAACAATCAAAGCGAAGCTTGTCCATCGTTTCGAGCAATCTGGGATGAACCAAAAAGCTCTGAAACCCAATGTGATTATAGTGCTTCACAATGTTGGGTTCGCCCGTTAGCATGTCCAATAAAAAATGCTCACTCCGCAATAGGCTGTCTCCTCGCAAATCTATCAAAGCATCTACACAAGTGGCTTCTATTGATTGACCGAGTGTTTTGTAAGCGTGGCATTGTGCTAAAGTAATATCATGCGATCCGCCAATAATAACAACCGTTTTGTTTAAACGAACCACTTCATTCACAACCGCCTGTAGTGCTGCATAACTGTCATTGATCAACAACCCTTTTTTTATGTTGCCAAAATCTACAATTTTGATATCGCTATGCCAATGGTGCATTTGATACAGCTTTTTTCTAACAGCATTGGGCGCTTCCGACCATTCTTTATCTAAGCCCATACCGCGCATTTCACCAATGCCTACAAGAATAATATCTGCATCTTCCCAATCTGGAAAAACACCGTCAAAAACCGCAATGTGTTTGGCCAACTGCCCATCGGTAAACTCATTGTCACCACTAATCAATGCAACGTCAACGGGAGACAAAAAATGAATTAAATCTTGCATACTATTCGTTTGTACAAACCTAATTCAATCATCTCAAAGAAATAGCGAATCTTCCTTTTTTTTATGTGGATAATAATGCGGCTATTCAGTAACTTTGGGCTGTTTTAATAATACGATTTTGTTTTTTTCATTATAATAATTGTAGATGTCAGATAATCAAGAAATGCTTCAGGAAGTGGTGATTAAATTTGCAGGAGACAGTGGCGATGGAATGCAATTAACCGGTAGTCAGTTTACAAACAACACAGCATTGTTGGGTTTGGACTTGGCAACTTTTCCTGATTTTCCTGCAGAGATTCGCGCTCCGATAGGCACCGTGCCTGGTGTTAGTGGATATCAACTCCGGTTTAGCAGTGACAGAATTTATACACCCGGCGATGCTTGCGATGTGTTGGTAGCCATGAATGCAGCAGCACTCAAAGTGAATCTTAGTTCCCTAAAAAAAGGTGGAAAAATTATTGTAAATGTGGATGGCTTTGATGCCAAAAATTTACGATTGGCCAATTATCCTGATGGCGTTAATCCGCTCGAAGATGCATCCCTTTCTAGTTTCGAAGTCATTAAAATGGATGTAACCAAAATGACCAGAGAGGCCCTGAAAGATTTTACGATGGGCACAAAGGAAAAAGACAGAGCAAAAAATATGTTTGTCTTGGGTTTTCTATATTGGATGTACAACCGCGATATGGACAACACCCTCAATTTTCTAAAAGAAAAATTCTCCAAAAAAACCGATATACTCGAAAGCAATATCAAGGTATTGCAAGCTGGTTATCATTATGCCGACACCACCGAAACGTTTACCGGCAGATATACTGTTGCAAAAGCCAAAATGGAACCTGGTGTTTATCGTTCCATCATGGGCAATCAAGCGCTTACCTATGGTTTGATTGCAGCTGCCGAAAAAAGTGGACTCAATTTGTTTCTGGGCAGTTATCCCATTACACCAGCATCAGACATTTTGCATGAGCTCAGCAAATACAAAACATTTGGCATCAAAACATTTCAAGCCGAAGATGAAATTGCAGCCATAACTTCGGCTATTGGTGCCAGTTATGGTGGTTCAATTGGATTAACAACAACTTCTGGCCCAGGTATGGCATTGAAAACAGAAGCCATGGGATTGGCGGTTATGCTTGAAATACCTTTGGTTATTTGCAATATTCAACGCGGTGGACCAAGCACGGGATTGCCTACCAAAACAGAGCAAAGTGATTTGTTGCAAGCTTACTATGGTAGAAATGGTGAATGTCCAATTCCGGTGATCGCATCCGCTACACCAAGTGATTGTTTTGAAGCCGCATTCGAAGCGGTTAGAATTGCCATCGAACACATGACACCTGTGATTTTGCTGAGCGATGGATATATAGCCAATGGCTCTGAGCCATGGAAATTTCCAAAAGCCGCCGACTTATCCAACATACGTGTTCAATTCAAAACATCACTTGATGAAGGAGAAGAAAAATTATTACCGTATTCCCGAAATGAAGACGGGGTAAGGCCTTGGGTAATTCCAGGTACAACGGGACTCGAACATCGAATTGGCGGATTGGAAAAGCAACACAACACAGGAAATATCAGCTACGATTCAGAAAACCATCAATTGATGGTGAAGCTCAGACAAGAAAAAGTTGATCGCATAGCGCAACATGTGCCATTACAAAAATTGGATAGCGGTAAATCAACAGGAAAAGTATTGGTCATCGGATGGGGAAGTACATATGGTGCCATCAAAAGTGCTTGCCTCGAATTGCAACAACAAGGAGTAGAAGTATCGCATGCACATCTCCGATACATTAGGCCATTTCCTGCCAACTTGGGCGAACTCATTAAAGGGTTTGACCGAGTGCTCATTCCAGAAATCAACAACGGTCAACTCATTAAAATCATCAGAGATATTTATTTAGTGGATGCGATTGGATACAATAAAATAATGGGCATTCCCATTACCAAAGGCGAATTGATGGATAAAATAAACAGCTTGTTGTAATTGCATTCTAAAATCAACAAATAAAAAAGTCGCTAATTTTTGTTAGCGACTTTTTTATAATAGAAAAATATAGTTTAGTTGATTCTTTGTCTACCTAAGCTGATGCCCACTTTTAAATTGAAAGAGAAGAAGGCGTCGTTGTTGGTTGGACTACCTCTTTTTCCGCCTGGAGCAGTGGCTTGTCCATTTTGCTCTCTGTTGTTTAATTTCAATGCGTTGGTTAACCTTGTTCCGGTGAAACCATTGGCAGAATAAACAGTAGGATCGATATAGTCTTTGCTACAATCATCCAAATAATCGGTATTCAATATTCTATGTACAAATTCGGCACGCAAACTAACAATAGGAGAGAGTTCATATTTCACACCCATTCCAATTGGAAAGCTGAGTTGTTTGAGGCTATAGACAGGTCTGTCGGGGTATTCTTTTAATCCTTGACCTTCAGTGCTCAATGGTTGCAAATCTATTAATTTGTTGTCTACAAGTGTTTGGGGGTTGTAAGAGAAATAACCAATACCGCCCAAAATATATGGAGAGTATCTTGGAGGTTCTTCATCTCTGTTTTCCCAATCAATAAACAAAAAATATGGATGTGCTTCAGCAATAAAAGAAAACTCTGTGATGTTGGATTGGAAATTCAGGTTTCTATTGTAACGCGTACGAGCGATATCAGAAACAGGGACGCTTGCTAAAACGGCATCATCAGCAGAAACCTTTCCAAAAGTAGCTTCAAGTCTTGCACCCAAGGCATTTTTATACAAGTAAGAAATGAATACACTGGTAGACATTTGCGTCTTTCCATAATTCAAATCCTTGATGAATTTTTTTCCAATACCATTTGTGCCACCCAAGTCGGTTAGGCAATTCATAGCACCAATACCACCGCCTATTTCAAACATGCTGGCATTATCGTAATAGGAGTCGTTATAAAAATAATACTGGGCAATAGTTTTGTTGGAATAGCCAAAAAACAAAGTGAATAAGCCAAGCAAAACAACAAGTCTTTTCATTTAAAATCTTTTATAAAGAATGAGTAATTTTTGGAGTTGAAAATTATACTACAAATAAAACGAATTTTATTCAATTTTATTTACTCCTTCATAAGTTTATTGTAAAATTTACAGCTATTTTTTATTCCGCATTCAACACATTTGGGTTTTCTTGCCAAACAAACATATCTGCCGTGTAAAATTAGCCAGTGATGTGCCACGTGTATCAGCTCCGAGGGAATATGCTTAACGAGTTGTTTTTCAGCGCTAAGTGGCGTTTTTGCGGCAGTGGTCAATCCAATACGCGCACTTACCCTAAACACATGTGTATCAACAGCCATGTTTGGCTGATTATCGATAACTGAAGTAATAACATTGGCTGTTTTTCTTCCTACGCCGGGCAATTTCACCAAAGCTTCAACGGTTAGCGGAACTTCTCCATGGTATTCCCGGTGTAGTATATCCGCCATCGCAATCAAGTGCTTGGCTTTGTTGTTGGGATAGGAAATGCTTTTGATGATGGGGAACAAATCTTCAAAATCGGCCTGCGACAATTTCTCGGCATTGGGAAAAGCCCTAAAAATGTTGGGCGTAACCAAGTTTACCCTTTTATCGGTGCATTGAGCAGATAAGATGACGGCCACCAACAACTGAAAAGGGTTGTCGTATAGCAATTCCGTTTCGGCAGTAGGAAGATGCTCCTGAAAAAAGGCGATGATGTGTTGGTATCTTTCTTTTTTTGTC
>CAIQHJ010000109.1 GCA_903871575.1 uncultured Bacteroidota bacterium | reverse complement strand
GGTGTTTTAATGGAAGATGAAAACAAAAAAATATCATCGGCTCCTATTACCACTGAAACCGGTGGAAAAGACAATCTAAAAACCATGAGCACTACAGAGTTGAACAACTTACTCAACGAAGTATTGGAACAAGAAGATTACATCAAAGCCATCTCCATCAGAGACGAATTACAAAGCAGAGAAAACAAATAATATTTGGTACAATTTAGCTCAACCTTACAACATGGTTTGTTTTCCGAATGCAAAAATCAACTTGGGACTGAATGTGCTTGATAAAAGACCGGATGGTTTTCATAATTTACATACAGTCTTTTATACCATTCACATAAACGATATCCTGGAAACAATTCCTGTTGAAAATGCAATACAACCCATTCAATTCAGCCATACAGGACTTGCGATTGATGGTGATGAAGCCAATAATTTATGTGTAAAAGCATATCATCTCATAAAAAATATTCGTCCCCAGTTGCCCCCAATTCAAATGCACTTGCATAAAAATATTCCCATGGGCGCGGGTTTGGGAGGAGGATCAGCAGATGGCGCTTTCGCTTTAAAACAACTGAATGATCAATTTGACTTACAAATTCCTTCTGATGAATTGTTGCAATTGGCATTAGAACTGGGCAGTGATTGTCCATTTTTTATACTCAATCAACCCTGCTTGGCAACCGGCCGAGGAGAAATATTAGCGCCCATAAACCTCAATCTTTCTGCATATGCCATCGCCATCGTCAACCCTGGTATACATGTGCATACTGGCTGGGCTTTTAGTCAACTCACGTATAAAAACCCATCAACCTTATTATCCGATGCTATAAAACTGCCTGTACATCAATGGAAAAACCATATCGAAAATGATTTTGAATCAGCAGTATGTGCAACACATCCCGAAATTGAAGCAATAAAAACAAGCTTGTATAATGCCGGAGCCATTTATGCTGCAATGAGTGGAAGCGGAAGCACCGTTTTTGGCATTTTCGATGCCCAAGTAGATCTGTCAGCTTATTTTCCTTCAACATACTTTTGTAAATGGGTTTAATCCTTTACATTTGACCATCGAAACAACAAACACCATATTCGTTTTTCTTAAAAGCAACTTGGATTTGCTCAACCACTGAATATAAATTCGGCTCCTTACTGCGGAACTAACTTCCTCAGCTCGCATTATTTTACTCGAATCTTTTCATCTTCATCACATCAAATTATCATCATGCACAGTCATCCAATTGTTGGAAGCAATAGTCAATATTATTTAGATTTAGAAGCACAATTTGGCGCACACAATTACCATCCATTACCGGTAGTATTAGAAAAAGGGGAAGGCGTTTTTTTATGGGATGTTGAGGGCAATAGGTATTACGATTTTTTAAGTGGATACTCTGCAGTTAACCAAGGGCATTGCCATCCTGCAATCATTCATGCATTGGTTAAGCAAGCAGAAAAACTAACCCTAACCTCTAGAGCTTTTCACAACAACTTACTGGGTGAATACGAAAAATACATCACTGCTTATTTTGGCTACGATAAAGTATTGCCAATGAATACAGGCGTTGAGGGTGGCGAAACAGCCATCAAACTGGCAAGAAGATGGGGCTACACCGTAAAAGGCATTGAAAGCAACAAAGCAAAAATAATATTTGTGGAAGGGAATTTCTGGGGTAGAACAATGGCAGCCATCTCGTCATCAACAGACCCTAGCAGTTATGAGAACTTCGGACCATTCATGCCAGGGTTTGAAGTCATTCCTTACAACGATTTACATGCATTGGAACAAGCGCTACAAGACCCATGTGTAGCTGCTTTCATGTTTGAACCCATTCAGGGAGAAGC
>CAIQHJ010000108.1 GCA_903871575.1 uncultured Bacteroidota bacterium | reverse complement strand
TACAGAAGTCTGTTCTTGAGCGATTGGGGAAACAGTTATCTTTTTGGAAAAATCAACACCAAAATTTGGAAGTTCAATTATCAGAATTTATTCATGGAGTTGACACCTCAGTTTTCAAAAACCGGCGATACCTTATTGCCCAAGAAATATGCAGCGATGCATCACCTAAGCATGAACGTTACCCGATGGTTGAACATAGGTTTGTTTGAAGGTGTGATGTTTGGCAGAAGAAATCATTTTGATTTTCAATACATCAATCCCGTTATTTTCTACCGACATATTGAAGGAACAGTGGGCAGTCCCGATAATGCTGTTGCCGGTATCGACTTCAAAGCCAATGTGCGTCATCGTTTTCAATTTTATGGACAATTTTTATTGGACGAATTTATTTTATCAAAAATCAAAAATGACCCCAGTTTTTGGGCCAATAAATTTGCCATACAAATTGGTGGAAAATACATCAACGCGTTTGGTGTAAAAAATTTAGATCTTCAAATGGAGTTAAATCGGGTACGACCATTTACCTATTCTCACAACGACACCATCAACAATTACGCCCACTACAATCAACCTTTGGCGCATCCGTTGGGTGCTAATTTTCAAGAATGCATCGGCATTGTTCGATACCATCCCTTGCCCAAATGGAATATGTATGCTCGAGGTATTTATTATTTCAAAGGATTGGATTCTGGCAATGCCAATTTTGGAGGGAATATTTTTAAAAGCTATTTAACCCGTTTGAAAGGCGATGGATTTACAGTTGGAGCAGGAGATAAATTGACTTGTTTTAATGGTCAAATCAATGTTTCTTATGAATGGAAACAAAATCTTTTCTTAGAAACAGGGTTGCAATACCGCAGCTATAAATTACAAAGCGAGGGCGTTCAAAAAACGACCACCACATTCAACGTTGGACTACGTTTAAATATGTTTGAGCGAGCGTATGATTTCTAATTATTCGATGATGAGCGAGAAGGTAATGGTTCTCGATTTGATTTGATCGATGACATTCGAGAACTTTAAATTTTCGTCTCGGCTGTGTACGTTTTTCAAACCCCATCCCATTTTTATTTCGGGCGACAATACAAAAACAGGGAAGTAAAAATGAAATCCCATCCCGGCTTCGATACCATAATCTAGTTTATTTAACTTAATCAATTTTTCAGCATTTTTCTCGCCGGCGTTGGCTGCAAAATCATATTCTACTTTACCCCCACCAATCATATACACTTTAAAATTCTGAATCCGATCGCTGCTAAACTTGAGCTGAAAGGGAAGCGACAAGGTAATGCCCTGTACTTTTCGAGTTGTAACGCTGTCTTCATTAGCAAAAGGATCGGGATAGGATAAACGATATTGAAACGCCTTTTCTGTAAACACCAAATTCAATGGATAGGTTCTCAAATCGAAGTGATCATTTAATCGCATGTTTACCAGCCAGGCAAGATTGATGCCCGTACTTTGTAAACTTTCTACCACCAACACCGTATCGTAATTTAGAAATCTGGGATTGAAATCGAAATGATAGAAAGACCTGTTGGTGCCCAAGCTGATGCCAAAGTGAAAATCTTTATCATCATGGTCGGGTAAATTCAACTCAAATTGGCCTTGCGAAAATGCAAAGCAAGGTAGCGCCATAGCCAATGTTAACCATAATCTTATTTTATTCCGCAATAGATACTGCATATGCCTAGTGTCAATTTTTTGTGATAGGTATTTTTATACTCAATGTTGTTGAGTACGGATACAAATGCTTTTCCTTCCGGAAATTTTTGAATCGATGCATCGAGATACTGATATGCAGCCGCATTTTTTGAAAACAGTTTTCCCATACTGGGCGTCACAATTTTCATGTAAAAATTATACAACAACCTTACCAAAGGTGATGTTGGCTTACTAAATTCGAGTACCACCAATTTTCCGCCAGGTTTCAAAACACGTTTAATTTCTGTTAATCCTGCTTCCAAATGCTGAAAGTTTCTAACACCAAATGCAACCGTTACAGCGTCAAACGAATCATCAGGAAACTTTATTGCCTCACTGTCTCCGTTCAATAACGTTATGGTATGGGTAAAACCCAGCTTATCAATTTTTTGGCGACCGATTTCCAGCATGCCATCGCTGATGTCGATGCCGATTATTTTTTCTGGCTTTAAAATAGTATTTGCCAATATTGCCACATCGGCCGTACCAGTAGCCACATCTAAGATATGTTGGGGATGATTGGCTTCCAATTGTTGCAAAGCTTTTTTTCTCCAGCCCACATCGATACCGATACTTAAAAACCGATTTAAAAAATCATAGCGCTTGGCAATGTCATTAAACATGCCTGCCACCTGGTCTTTTTTACTCAGTGTTGAATCTTTGTAAGGCACAACTTTATCATGGGCAAATTGAGTCATAGTGTTGCAAATATACAGAGGTTTGTAGGTATGGAAATGTGTTGGTGAGGTTGATGATATAATAACTACTTTTGTTTAACATTTTAACCCATGCAAATTAAGCAAGCCATTTATATTATCAGTAGTCCGGATTTTGAAAAATGTCCCCAACCCGATAAACCAGAATATGCATTTATTGGTAGAAGCAATGTGGGAAAGTCTTCACTCATCAATATGCTTTGCAACAATGATAAATTAGCCAAGACTTCTGCCTCTCCAGGAAAAACACAATTGCTCAACCATTTCGAAATCACTAGCACGATAGGGGAAGATTCGAAGCAACAATTCTTTAAATGGTATTTGGTTGATTTGCCCGGATATGGATTTGCAAAAGTTAGTCAAAGCAGTAGAAGACGTTGGGAGCAGATGATAGAAAATTATCTCCGCAAGCGCGAAAACCTGTCGATGGTGTTTGTATTAATCGATTCAAGACATTCTCCACAAAAAATAGATTTGGCATTTTTAGAGAACCTCAAAAATTGGTCAATTCCATTTGCTTTGGTATTTACAAAAAGCGATAAAGAAAACCAACGAACAGTGAGTAAGAATGTCAAAGACTTTTTAGATGCCATGCGCCTCACCTGGCAATTTTTGCCACAACATTTTGTGAGCAGTGCGGTAAAAAAGTATGGCAAGGATAAAATCCTCGCATATATCGCAGAAGTAAACGAGCAACTGATTGAATCGAACAAGCGTTAATTCACCATTTTATTGGCGCAGCTGCTACT
>CAIQHJ010000107.1 GCA_903871575.1 uncultured Bacteroidota bacterium | reverse complement strand
GTTATTCCTGGTTATGGTAAAAACAAATGGCTGCATGAAATGGAAGACAAAGCCTAAAATCAAACAGTCCATTACATCACCAATGCGCTTGCGCCTAGAATGGCTGCATCGGATTCTTTGAGTTCACTGAAAATGATTTTCACTTTATTTTTAAAAATGGGAAGAAGGTTTTCTTCCATGTGCTTGCGTGTTGGATTCAACAACAAATTGCCGGCTTTGGTTAATCCTCCGAAAAGCACAATGGCTTCGGGAGAAGAAAACATGACAAAATTGGCTAGCGATTCTCCTAGAATTTGGCCAGTAAATTCGAAAATTTCATTGGCAATTGGGTCGCCTTGTATGGCACATTCATAAACGCTTTCGCTGGTTAAATCGTTGATGCTATAATTGCGCAGCAAGGATTCTTTATCTGGATGTAATGTGAGCAATTCTATGGCTGTTTCTCTAACGCCGGTAGCAGACGCGTAAGATTCTAAACTTCCTCTCATCCCTGTATTTTTGTGCAATCTGCCGCCAGGTCGGATGATGGTATGACCCAATTCACCCGCAAACCCATCATGCCCCACAACAATTTTACCATCAATTACAATACCGCTGCCAACACCTGTTCCAAGGGTAATGGTGATGAAATGTTTCATGTTTTTTGCACATCCAAACAGCATTTCACCAACAGCTGCGGCATTTGCATCATTGGTTAATTGGGTAGGCACGCCAAATTTTTTGGATATCAAATCAGCCATGGGTATGATGCCCTTCCATTTTAAGTTGGGCGCATATTCTATGGTTCCGGTGTAAATATTACCGTTTGGAGCACCCATTCCCACACCTACAATATTTTCAATGCCACCAACCTGCATAATCATTGGCTGCATTTTCGTATAGAGTTCATGAATGAAATCTTCAATAAAATCTTGTTCGTTACTGGGAATTCTACTTTGAACTAAAATTTCCCCAGCAGCGTTTACTATACCAAACTTTGTTGTTGTTCCGCCAACGTCTATACCGATTGCATATTTATTGTTCATGGTATATTGATTAAGTCAAAAGTTAAAAGTCAAAATTGTTTGTTACAAGTTTAATGATTTTTTACTTTTCACTTTTGAGTTTTTATTTTTTATAAATTAGTGTCCACCTCCAGAAGCAGCCGTATCAAAACTAACGCCTTGTTTTTTCAAAATTCCTTTTACAGCAACTGCAAAGAATGCGAGATATGCAAAACAAATAACTGCTACAAAATAAGATTGTTGAATTCCAATAACATCTGCCAGTTTCCCTTGAATTGGAGGGATGATTCCGCCACCCAAAATCATCATAATTAAAAATGCAGAACCCTGTGTTGTATATTTTCCTAAACCTGCAATTGAAAGTGAGAATATGCAAGGCCACATGATAGAGCAACACAAACCTCCACTCAAAATTGCATATGTTCCAACAGTGCCACTTGTTTGGGTTCCGATAATCATGGCAACAACACCTAAAACGCCGAATATCATTAATGTTCTAACTGGATTGTCCTTGCTAAAATAAAATGCTGCAATTTGAATCAATACACACAATACATAGAAATAAAGCGATTCCATGTTGTATTGAGCTATGGTATTAACGCCCAAGATAATCCCAAATGCAACCAATGGAACAATGATTTGCAATATAACTTTTGTAGAATTCTTTAGATTGAAAGCAGAAACAGCACCAGCCCAACGGCCAATCATCAAACTTCCCCAATACATGGCGATATATGGAGTAGCTTCAGAAGCTTGTTTTCCACCAAAAGAATCCAATTTCAATAGCTCTCCAAGATTGCTTCCGATAGCCACTTCAACACCTACGTAAACGAAAATGGCCAACATGCCCAAAACCAATTGAGGGTATTTCATGGCACCCCAACCTGCTGGTTTTTTTGATGCACTTAGATTCGCAAATAGCAATCCAAATACTACAACACCCAAGGCACCCAACAACCACTTCATTCTGTATGCATTCATCGCCAATACTTCATCAGTGCTTGCTGTGCTCATGTCTTTTTTGTAACTATCAAAAACAGGTACAAACATAATAATCAACAATCCAGAAATGATTAAAAGGGTATATAATGCTTTGTCGGCTTTTTCTGTACTTTCTTCCATTATGCCAGCAGGAACTTTCTTAGCAAAATGAAATAGTGCAGCTGCTGCTACAAACAGACCGCCAACTCCAACATATAAAATGATTACTTTGCTCAAACTTAAAGCAGCAATTTGCTCATCTGTTACTGCAGCTGTTGTTCCAAACAATGCCAACGCAACAACAATAGGGCCGATTGTAGTACCAAATGAATTAATACCTCCACCCAAATTTACACGACTAGTACCGGTTGACGGATCACCCAATGAAATGGCAAAAGGTTGAGCAGCTGTTTGTTGTAAAGAAAATCCAAGTGCCACTATAAACAATCCAACCAACATGCCAGAAAATGTATCTGCGTTAACCGCAATAATCATTGCTGCTGCACCCAATGCAGAAAACAGCAATCCGTAAACGATGCTTTTTTTATAGCCCCATTTTCCAACCAAATCCTTTCCTCCGAATGAGCCGTATGCAAACAAACCCAAAGCGCCAACATAATACGCTGTATAAAAAGCAAAGTCAATCAACTGACTCTGAAATTGATCCAAATGGAAATAATGTTTACAAAACGGTATGAAAATACTATTGCCGGCAGCAATAAATCCCCAAAAAAAGAAAACAGTTACCAAAGTTCCCAAAGCGCCATAATTGGTTGGAACAAGTTGATTTTTTTCAGCAGTTGCTGTTGAATTCTCATGCATAGTTGTTGGTTTAATGTTTGAAATTAGGTAGTTTTTAAAAAAATCAAACAATTATTTTAAATTTTCTTTCAATAGCACGCAATTTATACACGAGAATCGTAATTTTCAGTGTACATTTCAAACAAATTTTATCTGAATGGAAATTATTCATGTTGCTGCAGAGTGTTTTCCGATGGCAAAAGTTGGTGGGCTAGCCGATGTTGTAGGCGCATTACCTAAATATCAAATCCAATTGGGACATCTTGCAAAAGTGGTAATGCCCATGCACAAAACCAGTTTTTTACATGCCAATGAATGGGATGTTGCTTACAAAGGTGAAATGTTCATGCAACATCAACAGATTCATTATACCATCATCAAAGAGAAATCCAATGCATTGGGTTTTGATTTGTATTGTGTAGATATCCTTGGGCTATTAGACCGCGAATCGGTATACGGGTATGAGGATGATCAATACAGATATATAGCTTTTCAGATGGCTGTTGTAGATTGGATGAGTCAATGGCAACATCAACCCGATGTTGTTCATGTACATGATTATCATGCTGGTCTTATCCCATTTTTTATGAGATACTGCCAAGCCTACACCCATTTATCTTCCATCAAAACAGTGCTCACGGTTCACAATGCCCAATATCAAGGCTGGATGGATTGGACATTTGCCAATTATTTTCCAGCTTTTGATCAGTGGAAATCTGGCATGCTCGAATGGAACAATCAAATCAATCCATTGGCTTCCGCCATTAAATGTGCAGATAAAGTAACAACCGTTAGTGCTACCTACATGCAGGAACTGATGAACCAAGCCAATGGGTTAGAACAATTGTTTCAATACGAACAAGGGAAATGTACCGGCATCATCAATGGGATAGATTATGACATTTGGAATCCGGCAACCGACAGTCGGCTTCTACACCATTTTGATGTTCAAACAGCAGCCACTGGAAAACAACTCAACAAAAAAGAACTTTGCGAAACTTTTGGTTTCGACATCAAACTACCACTGATTATTTTTATTGGAAGATTGGTTGGAGAAAAAGCCGCCGATTTGTTGCCAGATGCGATTCATCAATCTTTTGAACGATATTACAACCAATTCAATGTACTGGTTTTGGGCAATGGAAATCCAGCAATAGAAAACGCTTTGTCGTCTATTCGTGAACGTTGGTATGGATATTATCATTCTCAAATTACTTACAATGAAACTCTAAGTCATCAAATGTATGCTGGTGCAGATTTTCTGTTGATGCCGAGTAGGGTTGAACCTTGTGGACTTAACCAGTTGTATGCCATGCGCTATGGAACCATTCCCATTGTGAGAAGAACGGGCGGTTTAAATGATACGGTTTTAGATGTTGGAGATGGAGGATATGGCATTTGTTTCAACCAGGCGTCCTTGCTGGATATTGTATATTCGATTGGACGTGCCATTGAATTATATCAACATCAAGAATTGACAAGTAGCATCCGACAAAAAATGATGACAATCAACAACAGTTGGAATAAAAGTGCTGCAGAATATATCGAACTTTATTATTCAATTTATAGATAAAAAAATGAAGAACAACAAAGTTATTGCCGTGATATTAGGTGGTGGTGCTGGAACGCGCTTATATCCACTGACAGCAGCTCGCTCCAAACCAGCTGTACCCATTGCTGGGAAATACCGTTTAGTGGACATTCCCATTTCCAATTGTATCAACAGCTCTATCAATAGAATGTTTGTACTTACACAGTATAATTCTGCATCGCTAAATAAACACATCAAGAACACCTATCAATTCAGTGGATTCAGCAAGGGCTTTGTAGATATACTTGCCGCCGAACAAACACCGGATAGTCCTGGATGGTTTCAAGGCACGGCAGATGCGGTTAGACAATCTTTAAAACATATTTGCAAACACGATTTTGAATACGTACTCATCCTTAGTGGCGATCAATTGTATCAAATGGACTTTGGACACATGATTGCCAATCACGAAAACAACAAGGCCGATATATCGATTGCCACCATTCCCGTTGGTGATAGAGAAGCTCCTGAATTTGGCATTCTAAAATCCAATACAGAACAACTCATTACTTCATTTATTGAAAAGCCATCTATCGATAAATTACCAGATTGGATCAGCGAAACTGGAGCTGAAATGACAGAACAAGGAAGGGTTTACCTCGCTTCGATGGGCATCTACATCTTCAACAGACAAATCCTTTTCGATTTGCTCGAAAAACAAAAAGTACAAGCAACAGATTTTGGAAAAGAAATCATACCAGATGCAATCAACGACTTCAAAGTATTGAGCTATCAATATGATGGATATTGGACAGACATTGGAAACATCTATTCTTTTTTTGAAGCCAACTTGTCGTTAACGCTTGATCTTCCTCCTTTCAATTTATTCGACAATGAGAAAATGGTGTATAGTAGAGCCAGAATGTTGCCACCTGCCAAAATTAGTGGAACAACCATCAATCAATCACTGATTGCAGAAGGTTCTATTATTCACGCTGCCTCTATTGCCAATTCGGTTGTGGGTATCAGAAGCAGAATCGGTATCGGAAGTAAAATAAAAAGTTGCTACATCATGGGCAACGACTTCTATGAAACATTGGATGAAATTGAACAAAACAACAACAACCATATTCCCAAATTAGGCATCGGAAACTATTGCGAACTGACAAATGTCATTGTAGATAAAGATTGCAGAATCGGCAACCATGTTGTTATTACCGGTGGCAACCACCATAGCAATGTAGATCATGCGTTGTTTTCAATCAAGGATGGCATCGTGGTTATCAAAAAAAATGCCATCATAAATGATGGCTTTGAATTAAAATAAAACTTGTAACAACTACTATAATATCACATTCCAAATCATCTGGTCTAACCATTTTTTGGATTCTGGATCATTTGGATCTTCAATCCAGTCTTTTGTTTTTTCAACAATGATGGATTCTGCTTTTTTCAAAGTATACACATCTTTTAAAACAACAGGAGCTACAATTGGTTCGGGTTTTGTTAATTTGATGGAAGTCGCAATCCATGAAGTATATAACCTCGGAATAGTCATTCCCAATATCATTCCTGGTAAACCATGTATTGAACAAGGCCCTCCGGAAATAGCAATCTCATCCGTATAAAAAACAAACACATACACACTGTCCAATATTTTACCAACTGCTTTCCTACAATTATATCCGGATATGATTCTGTTCTCATTGCTGATTTTCCACTCAATGTTGGGAAGCGAATCTACCAAGCTGAAAGCAGTTCCAAATACATCTTTTTGCATAACCAATTTCTCTTCAGTGTGATTAAC
>CAIQHJ010000106.1 GCA_903871575.1 uncultured Bacteroidota bacterium | reverse complement strand
ACCAAACACCAAACCCCAAACACCAAACACCAAACCCCAAACAACCCCCAACCCCCTATTTATCAAACTTTAACTGAGCAACAATTACATCCTTCTTTGATCTGGAGATTGGCAATTTTGCCTGATTTATCATTACAACTTCTTCTTTGTTGAAACCAATAATTGCAGATATTGAGGCGATGTATGATTTATGAACGCGGATGAATTGTGTTTGAGGTAATTTTTCTTCTAAAGAAGACATGCTCATCAAAACGGTGTATTGCTCATTGTTGTAACAATGTATGCGCACATACTCTTTCCATCCCTCTATGTACATAATTTGGGAGTGCTTCACATTATACCAGGTTCCCTCTTTTTTTATTTGTAGAAATGGTTCTGTTTTTTCTGTTGGATTCCTCAAAAGGCGACTGTACTTTTCGATTGCTTTTTCAAAACGTTCAAATGAATAAGGCTTTACCAAATAATCAATGGCATCCAATTCAAATGCAGCAATGGCGTGGTCGGTATAAGCTGTGGTGAAAATAATGGGTGGTTGAACAGGCAATTGCTTGTACATGGTGATGCCATTCATTTGAGGCATATGAATATCTAAAAAAATCAAATCTATGGCTGTTGTTTGTATGATTTCCGCCACTTTTGCAGGGTTTGCAATTTTCCCAATTACACGATATCCTTCCTTACGGTGAATATAATTCTCTAGCAAATCCATCGCCAAATGTTCATCATCAACAATCAAACAATTGCAGTTCATAAATTTATTTTAATTCAATTCTAATGCCAACTGGCTGATGTAAACACCATTTTCAATGTATTGTTCAAATTGGAATTTATTTGGATACTTTAATTCCAATCGCCTTTGATAATTGATTAATCCAATTCCTCTGTTTTCTTTCTTCTGAACATTTTTTTCAAATGTATTTTCAATCCGCAAACAAAATAGATTTTCTTTTTGATTCAATTCAATGTTTAAATACGAATCAATTTCCGGGTCATTAAAATTGCCATGCTTTAAAGCATTTTCTACCAATGGAATCAACAACATGGGTATCACAACCGCATCACCAATGGAATGATCGTATGTAAAAATATGCTTCAATGGTGCATTTGCCCTCATAAAATAAAAATGTAAATAATACTCAACCTGCTTTATTTCATCTGAAAATAAAATCCTTTCCTTATGCGTTTCGTAGGTTATGTATCGCATGATTTCACTCAATTTTAAAATCATTTCTCCAGCAATATCCTGACCCAACACAATAGCTGCATAGATATCATTTAAGCTATTAAATAAAAAATGTGGGCTCAGTTGATTGTTGAGCATCAACAACTGGTTCTCTAAGTTTTCCAATTTCAATTGCTTATTTTTTGCTTCTACTTTTCTTCTTTTTTTACTGATAAAATAAAAGGAAATGAAGAAACTAATAAATGCCGCCATAAATACGTATAAAATCAAACCAGATATTATGTAAAGCGCAGACTGGTTGGGATGAATAACATCCGAAAAAATGTTTGTTTTGAGGTAGTATATTTCTATTAATCCTCTTGTAATGCCTGATGCAACTATCAATATCAATTGTCTTTTTAACCAAGCTTGTGTTTTTTCATTTTCATAAAATTTAAATATAACATACCTGGTGTAATAATAAATTACTGCATAAAAAGTTGTGTTGATCAAACTTCTTTGTAAGGATTCTTCAATCGACTTAAGATTAATAATCAGGAAATATTGAATGCCAAATACCAATAGCCAAAAACCAAAATGGATGGCAGTTTTTCTATAATATTTGTTCATTTCAATTCTTGTTTGGTTTGTTTTTCCACATGATATTTTCATTTTACAAGCCGGGTTAAACGATAGAATTTTCCGGTTGGTAAACAGCTGACTTTTGTGCTTATCTCGTGTGAGTATAAAAAATAATTTTGACAATTAAAAGCCCAAGGAGAGTTGTTTACACAAAATTAATATTAGAAGCATTTTTCATAAAAATTAGTAAAAAACTTCATACAATTCATTGAAAAAAATTAACCATTCGTTGAATTTCTTGTAAATCATGAAATACTCTCTGTTACTTGCAGTGCCGATTCAAACCCTATGTAATGCTGTAATTTTCATCCCCTCAAAAAATAACCATAATCATTTACAATACACTTATGTCAAGATATGGCATAAGTAATATTGGTTTTTGATAAAGTAAAATATAAAAAAGTAGACGGCATCTCATGTACACAAAAACGCAATCGATGAAAAACAACACAATGAAAAGCAAACAATTGTTTCAATTATTTTGGATCTTGATGTTTTGCTTGATTACAGTAAATCTTCAACAAAGTTTTGCCCAAACCAGTTATCAGAATTTTGGTACGACAGTAGGGTCTTTTACCACGGCTAGTGGAACTACAACTAATTTATTTCCAAGTGCAACATCTGGTACTTCTTATGGAAGAATAGGAACTGCTTCTGGTAGTTTAAACATTGCTACCAACAACAATCCCTTCAATACTACAGGGGGCTTTATGCGCGCAGCAGCAGCAACTACAGGCAGTGTCAATAAATTTTCACCTGCGGTTTCCTATACTGGCGGTAAAGAATTTTATACTTCATTCAATGTTATGCTTGGAGATGCATCACAAGGTAATACGGCTACATCAGGTACTTGGACTTTTTACCAAGGCGCTGGGGCTATGTATTCTGATGTCAATGATTTTACAGGTGCGCAAGTTTTTACAGGTTTGAGATTTACCTACGCATCCGGTGGTGTAGTTACGCTTACCAATCGTCTTGCATCTAACTGGGTTACTACCGGCTTAGCCCGAACAACTTTTGGGCAAGATTCTGTTTTCAAAATAGAAATAATTGGGAATAATAAAAACAGTGGTACAATAAGTTATACCTATAAAGGTGTTGCTCAAACGGTAGCAGTTCAGAAATTTGATCTATACATCAATGGGGTTATGATTGGAAATGATTTGGGTAAGGCTGACCTTCCAGCCAATACAACAATTAATGCTACTACTTTTATTGGAATAAGCAGTACTTCAAATGTTGCCAATATTTATGTGGATGATGTTACAATATACAATGCCGTTCCAACTACGGACATTTCGGATATTAATTATCTCAATACCATGGGAGCTACTACTGCCGATGTATTAGAAGATGTAAGTTCAATAAAGGCAAATGCGGCTTACAGTTTGAGGAAGTTAAGTACAACATATGCTGGGGCTGCTGTTCAAGTAAGAAGGTCAAATGATAATGCCACATATAATATTGGATTTTTATCTACCGGATTATTGGATACAGTCACATTGAAAACATTTTGTAGTACCAACTCAGGATTTATTTCAAAGTGGTTTGATCAGAGTGGATATGGTGTAGAAATGTCACAACCAACTGCTGCTTCTCAACCCACCTTGGTTTCTTCTGGCACTGTTGTAAGACAAAATGGAAAGCCCTCTGTTTTGTTTGATGGCACATCATCACAATTACAAAACACGAACGGTTTCACCGCACTAAATAATTCCAACTATAGAACATTTGCTGTTGCGCAAAATGCAGGAAACAGTGGCTCAACAAGGCTTTTGATTGGTCATAATTCTCTAATACAAGGCGAGGCCCTTCATTTTGGTTTTAGATCTGATAACACTTACACACTTGCTCAATATAATGATGATGGGGACTGGATCGTTCCATCCAATACAGATTTAAATTTCTTTCATACAAATAAATTTAGCACAGGAGCTCAGCTTTATTACAATGGCGATAGAAAATTCAATACATCTGCTACTTCAGGAATGCCTGCAAATTATCTTAATGCTGCTGCTAGCACTCCAATATATCTTGGTGCTGGACATTGTGGATGTAACTGGAATGGAAAAATATCTGAAATTATTTTGGCCACAACTACATTGGCTCCATTGTCTGGAACAGAGCAACAATTATTGGATTTAAAAATTGCTCAATATTATAATATTGCAATGATTAATGTACAACCGAGTACATCTGCAACAAGCTATTGCCAAAACACGACAGCTGTTGCTTTAACAGGAGGATATACCAATACGCCAACTTTACAAAATGTAGCAGGAACAAACAGCAGCGTTGGTTATTTTTTTGGATATGGAAATTTCATTAAAACAGGTTGGATTGTAAATGGTCCCGGAGTGGTAAATGCTGTAGTAACAGCAGTAAATACAACAACAGAAGAAGTAACCATTAGTGGACAAACATTTCAATCTGGTTCATCATATACTTTTTCTGCAGTTAATGCAAATACCTATCAATGGTATGTGAATACATCGAATAATACCACATCAGGTACCGCTATTTCGGGTGCAACAAGTTATAGTTACACACCACCAACCACAACGGCTGGAACAAAATATTATTACGTAGTATCTTCAACAGCTAATGGTAGTACAACTTCAGATGCGTCGGGGGCAATTACCACCCAAGTTCAAGCAACTCCAACAGCAACAGATGGAGCGAGATGCGGAACAGGAACGGTTACCTTATCTGCCACGCCAGGCACCAACGGAACCATCAAATGGTATTCTGCTTCAACAGGTGGAACATTATTGGCAAGTGCGAATAGCTATACCACACCTAGCATTTCTTCAACAACAACTTATTATGTTTTAGATTCCAACACCGTTACAGGTTGTGTGTCTGCTAGAGATATAGTTACAGCAACAGTTAACACCATTCCATCAGCACCAACAGGAACAGATGCAGCAAGATGTGGAACAGGAACGGTTACACTATCGGCAACGGGAACAGGGACGATTAAATGGTATTCGGCTTCAACAAATGGCACATTGCTGGGCAGTGGCAGCAGTTATACCACACCAAGTATTTCTGCAACTACCACATATTATGCATTGGATTCTATTGCAGCTACAGGTTGTATATCTGCAACAAGAACATCAGTAACGGCAACGGTTAACGCCATTCCATCTGCACCTACTGTTACAAATGCAGCAAGATGTGGGACGGGAACAGTGAGCTTATCCGCATCAGGAACCGGAACTATTAAATGGTATTCAGCATCAACAGGCGGTACATTGTTGGGCAGTGGCAACAGTTATACCACGCCAAGCATATCATCAACAACGATTTATTATGCGATGGATTCTATTGTAGCAACGGGTTGTGTGTCTGCAACAAGAACAGCAGTAACGGCAACGGTTAATACAGTGCCAACTGCAGGCATCACCAACAACACCGGATCAACAGTATTAACATGCACAACAGCAACCATTATGGTAACCGCAACAGGAGGAACATCATATTCTTGGAGCAATAGCTTAGGGTCATCAGCTACAGCATTCATTACTTCTCCTGGAGTTTACACAGTAACTGTAACGGGAACGGGTGGATGTACTTCAACAGCGAGCATTACCATAACACAAGATATTACAACACCAAATGTTGGCATTACCAACAATACTGGTACAACTTTATTGACTTGTACAACAACGTCAATCAATGTAACGCCAACTGGTGGTATCGGCTATTCTTGGGATGGAGGAATGATAGACAGCACAAACAACTGGGTACCTCAAGTTGCCTCTCAAAACAATCCTTGGCAAAGTGTAACTTATGGCAATGGATTGTTTGTAGCGGTTGCTTATTCTGGTCTTAATAAAGTGATGACAAGTACAGATGGGGTGAATTGGACAAACAGAACTGCGCCTCAAAGAGATTGGATTTCTGTTACCTATGGTAATGGATTATTTGTAGCTGTATCTAATACAGGCAGTGGCGATAGAGTGATGACAAGTCCGGACGGAATCAACTGGACAATCAGAAACTCTGCTGCAAATAACCAATGGCAATGTGTTACTTATGGCAATGGTTTGTTTGTTGCAGTTTCTTCAGATGGAGCAGGAAACAGAGTAATGACTAGCCCTGATGGTATCAATTGGACAAGTAGAAGTTCTGCTGCCGATAACCCATGGCAAAGTGTTGGTTATGGCAATGGAATGTTTGTGGCTGTTGCTTATTCAGGTGCCAATAGAATTATGACCAGTACGGATGGAATCAATTGGACTGCAAGAACTGCACCATCGAATGATGAATGGAGCAGTATAACATATGGCAATGGATTATTTGTTGCTGTAGCGCATTATGTGAGTGTAGCAGCAGGGAACAGAGTAATGAGAAGTGCTGATGGCATCAATTGGACTGCATCAAATTCAGCAAATAATAGTAACTGGTATGCTGTAACCTATGGCAATGGCATGTTTGCAGCAGTTTCTACATCAGGATACATGATGCAAAGTACTGATGGCATTAATTGGGTTAGAAGAATAATACAAGCGCCATACAACCAATGGGTATCTGTTACATATGGAAATGGAAAGTTTGTTTCAGTAGCTAACAATTACTCAGACAATCAAGTGATGACCAGCAATGTGAATTTTAACATCACGGCACCAGGTACGTATACTGTTACTGCAACAGGGGCTAATGGATGTACTTCAACAGCGAGCATTATCATAACGCAAGACACAACAACAACAACTAGTGATACAACGGTTACAGCTTGTAATAGTTTCTCTTGGTACGGAACTACATACACCAGTTCTGCAACACCAACGCATACTTTCATTCGTGCGAATGGTTGTGATTCGGTGGTGACATTGCATTTGACGATTACTGCTTCAACATCAAACACAACAACTGCGTCTGTGTGTGACAGTTATACATGGAGTGTTAATGGTCAAACTTACACAAGCTCAGGTAATTATACTTCTGTTATCGGATGTGCGACAAATATTTTGAATTTGACAATT
>CAIQHJ010000105.1 GCA_903871575.1 uncultured Bacteroidota bacterium | reverse complement strand
GCGGTGGCTCCCGATCCGGTAAAAGTTATGTTTGGAGATGTTGAATTTTGACAGACCGCTATTGTACCAGCAATGGTTGCTACGGGCAATGGGTTTATAGTAATTGCAGCAGGTGTGGTAGATTGTACTTGCAAGCAAGCAGCACCTTGTATGCTGGTTAATTGATAATTGAAGGTTCCCGGAATATTGGTTGGCGCAGTTACCGTGGCAGTGGCTGTTGCGGAGGAAAGGGTTTGACTTCCACCATTTATGGTATAATTGAAGATATATGGCGCTGTGCCCGAAGATGCATTGAACGTCAATACAGGAGCACTTGCATTTTGACAAACCGTATTCGTGCCAACCAACGTTCCGAGCGTTAAAGGATAAACAGTCACAGGAATCGTAGTGTCACTAACACAGCCCACATTGGTGATGAGTGAAAAATTTACATTGTAGGTTCCAGGAGTTGAAAATAAATGACTTGGGTTATGCGTTGTTGATTGATCGCCATCACCAAAATCCCAATCCCAAACATAAGAAAAAGTGTTGTTGGGATAATTGGTGGTATCTGTAAACAAAACAGGATCGTTTACACAACCATTGTTGGCCCATGCAAACTTTACACGAGCGGGGTTATAAACAAATAGGTCATAATCAGCTTGATAAACATTACCACAGCCTTCGATGGTATTGGTTCCACCGGTAATGGTAATTTGATATGAACTTGAATCAAGAGCCGGGTTGTTTACATTGAAATAATAAAAAGTGGGAAGATGATAACAATAATATGTTTGAGAGCCAACTACCTGAATGGAATCGAAAATAGTTGTGGGGTCTGCAATTGAAACATTGGTATTGGGTGTTTGATAGGGCGAATTGTGAAAATCAATATCTAATGAAGTGGGCTGAAATGGTAAAGTGAGGGTTAAATAAGCATTTGTACCAGAGCAAGCCACTGTATTCCCAGAAATATTCAATGGATTATATGCTCTAATGGGAATGAAAGGCTTAATGTTGGTTCCGGCATTGTAACCATAAGATTCTGCACTACCAAAACCATAAGCGATGGCATTAAAACCAGAGTCTGATTCAATGTTATGCACGCCTGATGCCGCCAATTGAGTACTTAAATAAGAAAAATTAGGATCTTGCGGATGAACAGTAAACAGTGCAGGACTAACCGTCACTCCATCCAATTTAAATGAACTTATCCCTGTTCCAGCATTGGGAATCACTACATTATAATAATGTTCATTAATATTAAAATTGGGTGTCGCGTTCCACAAAACACGAGAAATATTTTGCTCAACCGGACTCAAATAAATTACTTCAGGATCTCCTGGGCTTGAGCCGGAGCTTGGATTTCCACAATAACCTTGGGAAGTAATGTATTGAGAAACCGTAATTGGCAAATTGGATTCAATTTTTAAAGGGACATTGGTTGCCGGTATTTCGTAATAAAAATTATTGACAAGCGGGTAAGTAATGGGCACGCCATTTAACAACACTTGCGCTAAAGGATCGGAAACACAAATTCTAAAAAGATTGTAGTTCAAGCTGCTTGTTGGAACTGTTAGGAATTTTTTACCCCATGCATCTTTTGGAAAGGATTGCACCATATAATTATCGGAAGTTCCCGAACTGCTGGTATTACAAGAAATATTGAGTTTGCCACTTCCAGAAAAAACTGCTATTCGTTTACAAGCACCCGAACCGGATGCGATGCTTTTAATTTTCGAGCCCGTCAAATCCACACCGGTATATGCGCCACCACCTCCGCCGCCGCCGCCGCCTGTCAATTGTCCCATCAAATTGTACACTTGACCCTGTGTAAGATTAATGGTAAAAGGCACTCCTGCTGCGTGATTAATGGTATTGGCACTTGGGGTAATTTCAACAGTAGTGGTTCCAGTATCCGTTGCAATTACATAAAACCAAGCATTTGAATTGTTTTCATTGGAGTTCTGTGTGAAATTAATAGAGTAATATTCTTTTCCCAATGTATTGGTTGGAAACAAAATGGTTGCACCAGAAATAATGGAATTGTAAATGTGTGCATATGCCACAATTGCTCTATCTGCAACAATATGAATTCCTTTGTCTTCTGGATTGGTAGATTCTGCAGTTAAACGCGCATCTTGTGCACCTGTTTTGGGAATGGGCGCAGAAGTAAGAACCGTTGGAACCGGGCCGCTAGTAAGGGTTTGCGTGTAACCTAAAGCAGGAATGGTAATGGTTATATTTGTCACTTCCTCCGTAGCAAAATACAACACCATGTCCTGCGCATTGCCTGTCTGACTTGCATTCATTTTTACGTGATACCCATATGCCACCCAAAAATCCTTTCCCTTATTCGAAAAGTTTTGAGCAAATGAAGTATGAAAACCAATGATTGAAAGGAATAAAAATAATTTTCTCATCTTGTTTTGGTTAAAAAAATGCGTTGCAATATACTACTAAAATTAAGATGACCAATGAAACAATAATGTGGTACAACATAAAAAAAAGAAAGCCGCATAGAAATGCAGCTTGCGTTAAGAATCTTTCGATTCTGTAACCCCCAAAGAAAACTATTTTATAATCATTTTAAATGCAGTTTTGGGGTTTTATAAATTAAAAAACACTACTAAAAAGTAAGGGAACAGCTATAAACTTATTGGAATTTATAGCCGTTTTCCTAGGTTAGGGCTCAACTGTTTTCCAATGGAGCAGTTCGGATTCCTTACTTATTGTGGATTGTTTAGATAACCATTTTATTGAAAAAGCACGCATTTGTGCTGTAATACTCAAGTCTGCATTGTGCAAATACGCATTTATTTCAGCTCTTGTATACGCAAAACTAGATTGATATCCGTTGTTTATGTTATGCTTTGATGATTTACCCGCAACTACAGAACTATGGGTAGATGAATTTCGATTGTTTTGCGCTAACGGCAATCGATATAATATTGAAAGTGTATTGTTGACCATTTTTTTCTTGTGATGTTGAAAATATGGCTTGCCGTAGGAAAGACTAAATGTCTATTTGGAGTGGTTAAGCGGCAGGAAGTGGAGTGGATTTCGAAATCGGAATAACCGAGGCTCAGTCATTGTCGTTTCGAAGACAAACATAGAAATCACTTTTTTTAAATCAAAGCTTTTTTAAAAATTTGTTTGTATTTAATTTTTACCCATATGAATGACTTCACCTTTCCCACAGGCATTTTCATAACAATAACCGCAATTTCTATTTTGGATATTTGTTAAAAAATTTTAGAATTATACCTAAACTTTAATTTTAGATAAATTCAATAATTTATTATCTTGTATTAAACGCATTAATTTTATTACTAACTTTTATTT
>CAIQHJ010000104.1 GCA_903871575.1 uncultured Bacteroidota bacterium | reverse complement strand
TTTGCATCACTACAAAGCCGATGTTTTTCGTCCTTATCAAATGGTAACGCACATGTTTATGCATGGCGGTTTTTTTCATATTCTCTTTAACATGTTTGCATTGTGGATGTTTGGTAGCATGATGGAGCGCGTTTGGGGACCCAAAAGATTTTTAAGTTTTTACTTGGTATGCGGCTTATTTGCTGCGGTAGCTCAGATGATTAGTTATGCAGTAGCATTTTGGGGTCTAGATCATGCAGCTTTAACAGCAGCGGAGCAAATTCAATATCAAGACATTTTAACCAAAAGCGCCACTGTAGGTGCATCCGGCGCCATTATGGGTGTGCTGGCAGCATACGCTTACACTTTTCCAAATACCGAATTGTTTATCATGCCCATTCCTTTTCCAATAAAAGCGAAGTGGGCAATTATTGGTATAATAGGCATTGATTTGTTTGGCGGATTTGCCAATGCATCCAATGATAATGTAGCACATTTTGCACATGTGGGCGGCGCACTTGCTGGATTAGCCATTGTTTGGTATTGGAATAAAAACAACAAGAAACAATTCTTTTAATAATGGGCGAATCTGATAGATACATAGAATACAAAAGCCAGAAGCAAAAAAAAATGTTGTTGGGTAGTGAGCAAAATGCACTCATGGGTTTGGTTGCATTGAATGCCATTGGTTTTCTATTGCTGCTCACCATGCAAGTTGTTTATTTTTTCTATCAAGAATCTGCTGCAACATATGCTTCGAATGTGGTAAAATGGTTTGAATTACCCGCAAATCTCTCTACTTTATTGACGCGTCCTTGGGCAGTTTTTACCTATATGTTTATTGATAACAGTCAGGGTTTGATGCGACTCATCAGCAATATGTTTTGGCTATGGACCTTTGGCAGTATTGTACAAGACCGGCTAGGAAATAGCCGACTCATTCCTGTTTATGTTTATGGCGGGATATTGGGCGCGGTATTTTTTATATTGGCACATTATTTACCAACAGCGTTGTACCTACAATTGGATACCGCACATTTGATGGGCGCCAATGCTGCCGTGTTGGCTGTTGCAACTGCTGCTACATTTATTGCACCCGATTATCGATTTTTTAGCCATATCAGAAAGGGAATGCCAATTTGGATGATGTTGATATTGTTTATGTTTATTGATGTGGCCAGTGTTGCTCAAATCAGTCCCGTATATGGCATTGCACATTTGGGTGGTGCAATCGCTGGCTGGATATTCATTTATTTTATCAAACGAAACATCGACATTGGAATCTGGATGAACCAAGTTTATTATTTTATTACCCATATTTTTTCACCTGCAAAGATTGAAAGCAAACAAAGCATTAAAAACAAAGTGTTTTACAACACAGGCAGCAGAACGCCCTATCAAAAAACTGCTTTGATCAACGAACAAAAAATAGATCAAATTCTTGATAAGATTAATTTGAACGGCTATGATTCTCTGACAGATGAAGAAAAAGATTTTCTAAACAAGGCATCCGATTCGGATTAGATTGAACATATGCATTTGAACTTTCATTGATTCATTTTTCCGCATTTCAACAGAACTTTTATTGTTAAAAACGCTCCATTAAGGAATGATATGTACCTTTAAGTATGGCGATGCAATTCTTACGCAAGACGGCAAAAACAGTTGTTATCTGTAGCAATGTTGTGTGCGCTATCCTTCTAATTTTGGGTTGCTATGCCACGAGAATCGATGATGGTAAATATTGGATACTCAGTCTGTTTTCTTTAACCGCTTTTTATTTTTGTATACTCAATATCGGTTTTTTATTGTTCTGGTTGTTTGTAAAACCCGGCTTTACTTTGATAAGTTTGATAACCCTTTTGTTTTGCTGGATGCCCATGCAGCATGTGTTTCAATGGCATTTGGAGCCATCTTTTCAATATAAAAAATCGCCCAATACCCTTCGTGTAATGAGCTGGAATGTTGCACATTTTAATATAGTTGAACATAAAAAACATCCAGAAATTAAATATGAAATGATTGATTTGATCAATGAATTTCATCCAGATGTTGCCTGCTTTCAAGAGATGGTAGCCAGCGACAGCGCCACCAATGCCATCAATTATCTCCCCGATTTTCAAAAAAAAATGGGCTATCCTTATTGCCATTTTTCTTACAACAAAAAGCTCGACTTCGATGGCAAGCACCGGTTTGGGATCATCATATTCAGTAAATACCCAATCATCAATAAAAAAACCATCAGCGCAGAACCTAAAAGCTACAATTCCATTTTTCAATATGCAGATATTGTAAAAAACAACGACACCATCCGGGTATTTAATATTCATTTGCAGTCGCTCAAATTTACACCCGACAACAAGCTATACATTAATAATCCATCATTTGAAGACAAGCAGGATATGCAGGAGTCGAAATCCATTTTACAGAAATTCAAAATTGGGTTTATTAAACGACATCAGCAGGTAGCGCATGTGAAAAAAGAGATCAATGCCAGTAAATATCCCATCATTCTTTGTGGTGATTTCAATGATGTTCCCAACAGCTATGCCTACAATGAGATTGGCGAAAATCTTACCAATGCATTTTGGGAAAAGGGTTCGGGCATTGGCAATACGTTTACTGGAATCGTTCCAACGCTCAGAATAGACAATATATTTTACAGTCGGCCTTTCGAAGCAACACAATTTTTGAGGTTCAAAAAGAAATTGAGCGACCATTATCCCATCATTACCGATTTAAAATCAGAGTAACACTAGCACAAAACTTCTGCATCAAAAGATTCATTCAAGTGAATTATCTTTGAGGCTTAATTTTTCAATCCCCATCATCTTTTTATGGCATTGCATATTTACAATTCATACGTTAGAACCAAGGAGTTATTTGAACCACATACAGAAGGGCATGTAGGCATGTACGTTTGTGGTCCAACAGTTAGTGGTGAGAGTCATCTCGGTCATGCAAGGCCATACATTACATTCGATTTGGTATATCGTTATCTCACTGCCAAAAATTACAAGGTGCGTTATGTGCGCAACATCACAGACGCCGGACATTTTGAGGAAGAAGGAAGAGAAGCCGAAGACAAAGTGAGTAAAAAGGCGCAGATTGAAAAAATGGAGCCTATGGAATTGGTGCAGAAATATACCAACCTTTTTCATTGGGCTATGAAACAATTCAATTGCATCGAACCAAGCATTGAACCAACAGCTACTGGCCACATCGTTGAACAAATTGGAATGATTGAAGATATTATTTCGAAAGGATATGCTTATGAGGTAAATGGCTCGGTGTATTTTGATGTAAAGAAATATGCGACAACACATGATTATGGAAAACTAAGTGGCCGAGTAATTGATGAATTGTTGGATGCAAATAACCGTGCAGAAGTTTCGCGTGCTTTGGATGGTCAACAAGAGAAAAGGGATACTGCTGATTTTGCACTTTGGAAAGCTGCCCCACCCGAGCACATCATGCGCTGGAAAAGCCCTTGGGGTGAAGGGTTTCCGGGATGGCATATTGAATGTTCGGCAATGGCCACAAAATATTTGGGTGCTCAATTTGATATTCATGGAGGCGGCATGGATTTGTTGTTTCCACACCACGAAAGCGAGATTGCACAGAGCACCATTTGCAACCATACCGCACCAGTAAAATATTGGATGCACAACAACATGATTACCATCAACGGAAGAAAGATGGGAAAAAGCTACAACAATGTGATTAAACTAACGGAGTTGTTTAGCGGCAATCATCCACTGTTGGCACAAGCTTTTCATCCGATGACGGTGCGATTTTTTATATTACAAAGTCATTATAGAAGCACTTTAGATTTTAGCAGCGAAGCATTAACGGCAAGTGAAAAAGCGTTGAAACGCTTGTGGGATGCCCATGTGATTTTACAAAAAATGCCTGTAACACCAGATGCCGTTGCTCAAGATGTAGAATTAGACAGCAAGATAAATCACTGGCTCAGCGAATTTGAAGTTTTTATGGACGATGATTTTAGTACACCAAAAGTAATTGCTAACATGTTTGAAATGGCGCCAATTATCAACGCCATGAAAGACGGATTGATAGCATCTAATGCCATCAGCAGCTACACGTTACAGTTAATGAAAGACAAATTTGTACTTTTTCTGGAACAGATTTTTGGTTTGCAAGATATCAGCAACAACAGCAACAGCATTTTAACGCCTGTGATGGAATTGTTGCTGGAAATTAGAAAAGAAGCGAAAGCAAGCAAAGATTTTGCCACTTCAGATAAAATAAGGAATCAACTAACGGCAATGGGTATTGTAATTAAAGATGAAAAAGACGGAAATACCAGTTGGGGCCTTGCATAAACAAACAATAAACATGGATATTGTTCAACATTTATCTACAGATAAAAAATTGGGAGCGCTCATCGCAAAACAAGAGCCTATTGTATTACAGAAACAAAAAAACATTTACCTCTACATTTGTTTTTCAATTATTAGTCAGCAGCTGAGTACCCGAGTTGCAGCCATTATTCAAGAAAGATTTATCGGATTATATAAAAAGCGGCGACCAACCTTACAAGAGATTTCTTCAACTCCATTTGACGTTTTAAAATCGATTGGTTTGTCGGCATCGAAAACGCAATATGTATTGAATGTGTGTGCATTTTTTACAGAACACAAAATTACAGATGGGATGTTGGAAAAAATGACGGATGAAGACATCATTCAATTGCTTACGGGCATCAAGGGCGTTGGCAGATGGACCGTAGAAATGATTTTGATGTTTGCGATGGGCAGATCGGATGTTTTTGCGGTGGATGATTTAGGTATCCAACAACAGATGAGCAAAATTTATGGAATTGATGTTGTCAATAAAAAAGCAATGAAATTGGAGATGCTTGCAATTGCTGAATCGTGGCGTCCTTACAGAACATATGCTTGTAGGTATTTGTGGAATGGGAAGGATAAGGGATAATTTTTTTGTGGTGGTTTTGGTTTTGCGATTATGCATAATTGCAATATTGTAATATGACGTGTTTCCAGCATTACTGGCCAAATTCTCCCACTAATCTTTATTCACCCCCACTTTATATTTCTTTATCACTCACCACTACATTTTACCAACCAACAGCTCCACAATCGCTTCCAAATAACGCTTGTCTATTTCATCAAAACTATCCAACACAATAGCATCTACATCCAATACACCTACACAATTTTCTTGCTGCATCAACGGAATCACGATTTCAGATTTTGATAAACTGCTGCAAGCAATATGTCCAGGAAATTTTTCTACATCAGGCACGAGTATGGTTTGCTTTTGTTCCCATGCAGCACCGCAAACCCCACGGCCTTTCCTAATGCG
>CAIQHJ010000103.1 GCA_903871575.1 uncultured Bacteroidota bacterium | reverse complement strand
GTATTTCTGTAAAGAATGGATGGAAAATGGATTGCTGGTTAAATGGTTTCATTATCAAAATGGAAAAGAGGAAGGGAGTCAAAAATTATGGTGGTCGGATGGAAAAATCAGGGCTAATTATGTCATCAAACAAGGAAGAAAATTTGGACTGCTTGGTTATCGAATTTGCGAAAATCCATATGATTCAGTTGTTAAAAAATAGGAACCTATTTCTCGGATTTATAATCATGCTCGTTTTTATTGGCTGTACATCCAATAAAACCAAACAAACATTGCCATTTATCAATCAACCCGATTTTACTCCAGAATGGATACAAGCAGATGATACGGCATATAAAAATATGCATACGATTCCTGCGTTTTCATTTTACAACCAAGATGGTAAAATTGTAACCGAAAAGACTGTAGAAGGAAAAATTTACGTGGCGAATTTCATTTTTACCCGTTGTGCAAGTATTTGTCCTGTGATGACTTCAAATATGATGATACTTCAACAAAAATTCAAAGACGACGAAGCGGTGATTTTTCTTTCACATTCGGTAACGCCGGATTTGGATGATGTATCTGTTTTAAAAAAATATGCCAATTTGAAGGGCATTATAAGTGGGAAATGGCATTTGTTAACCGGCAACCAAGCTGATATTTATAGAATTGCCAAAAAGGAATATTTCGCTGGAGATACCATTGGGTTTTACCAGACTAACGATGCCTTTCTTCATACCGAAAATTTCATCTTGGTAGATAAAAAGAGGAGAATAAGAGGCGTTTACAATGGTACACTTGCAATTGAAATGGACCGATTGATAATAGATATAGAGACATTAAAAGAAGAAGAGTAGCTTTGAGTTAGCTTATTTTATTTGGCTATCGCAATCTTAACTTTTTTATTCTTAATTTTTTGGTCTTTAATGGCCTCCAACGCGCCACCAATTTTTGATTTTCGAACGGCTACAAAAGCGGAGAAATCTTTCACATCAATTAAGCCGATGTCGTCTTTTTTCAAATGTGCCTTTTGGGTAAGAAAACCCACAATATCAATTTTATTTATTTTGTCTTTTTTACCAGCAGCAATAAATAGAGTGCTCCATTTTGGTTTTTCTGGGATGATGAATTTTTCTGGTAGTTCGATTGGAGTAGCTTTTGATAAAATGTAATCTGGGGTTTCTTCATCAGGGCCAACAATTACATACACATTTCCGGTTGCGTCCATGCGGGCGGTTCTTCCATTGCGATGTGTGAAGGATGCTTCGGTGTGAGGAATGTGGTAGTGGACCACACTTCTGATGTTTAATATATCTAACCCTCTGCTAGCTAAATCTGTCGTTATCAGTATATTAGAAGTTCCATTTTTAAATTTACATAAGGCAGTTTCTCTGTCAATCTGTTCCATTCCGCCATGATAAAAAACGGTTAGGATGCCTTTGTCGCCCAATAATTCATGCGTTCTTTCCACGGCATCGCGGTGATTGCAGAATACGATGGTGGAAGTGTCTTTTAATGAACAAAGTAGAATGAACAATGTATCAATTTTATCTTTATCAATAGATTGTAACGTATTGATTCTGAGTTCATCGGCATTAATTTTTTCGTCAGACAGAAAATTAATAACATGAGCGGATTCCATTTTCACATAATCGGGAAGGGTAATTGCCTGGGTTGCAGACGTGAGCATTTTGCGTTTAACCCCAGTTAATTTGGAAAGTATAAATTCCATTTCTGCCTGAAAGTCCAATTCCAAAATCTTATCAAATTCATCGAGCACCAAAAAATGGATTTGGGCGGTATTGATATTGCCGCGTCGAATATGATCGGCCATTCTTCCAGCAGTAGCAATTATAATAGCAGGTGGTTCGATCAAATTGTTTTCTTCAATTTCTCTTTTATGGCCGCCATAGCAGCAGCTGATTTTGCAGCCAGGACGAATTTGCTTGATAACAGATTCAATTTGTAGGGCCAACTCACGGGATGGCGACATAATCAATCCTTGAGGATGAGGATTCTGCATATCAATAGATTGAATCAATGGAATTAAAAAAGCCAATGTTTTTCCAGATCCAGTATTGGAAAGCAAAATGATTTCATTGTGTTCGGCAAAAGATTCCTGCACTTTTTCTTGCATTGGATTCAATGCTTTGAAATGCAAGTTTTCTAAAATGGTTTCTGTATGCATCAATATTTCACTCATGTTGCAAAAGTAGTTTTAATAATTCAAGGAGAAATTAAAATCTCATCGAAGTATTGAAAAGCTATAGCTACCTTGATTTTACAATCTAATTATTTCCTATAATTAATATTATGTTAAATAGGATATTGAGGAAAATGAAAATTGATTTAGTTCTTTTGTGTTTGTGTATGATTGGTTTCATTGTGCTTGGTCTGTTGGTTGGTAATGTACCTCATAAAAAAAGCCACCCTATTTGGATGGCTTATAAATTTTAGTTTTAAATTTTTATATTGTTGGTGTTGTTGTTTCTTCATCTCCGTCGATTGGCGGTTCTGGTGAAATGGAATCTGTTGATTCGCCATCTGCCGTATTCAATGTGTCGTCGGTTGAAGTTTCAGTTTCCAAAGTTTCTTCTTCCATTTCATCCAACTGAGTAATGGCTGCAATTTGATCGCCTTCGTCAACTTTAATCAATTTAACACCTTGTGTTGCGCGGCCCAACTCACTAATCGCTTTTACCGACATTCTAATGGTTACACCGCTTACACAGGTTATCATTAAATCTTCTTGTTCAGTTACGGCTAATAGTCCAACCAAGCTGCCAGTTTTTTCGGTTACGTTGATTGTTTTTACGCCTTTTCCGCCTCTGTTGGTAATTCTGTAATTGGCTTCTCCTGTTTCTGGGTCATCCAATTTGGTACGTTTTCCGTATCCTTTTTCGCTCACTACCAATACGGTTTTGGATTTGTCTTCTTTGTTTACACAAATCATGCCTACAACTTCGTCATTTTTTTCATCTACCTCAATCCCATACACGCCAATTCCGCCTCTTCCTGTGCTTCTAACCGATTTTTCTGGGAAACGAATGGCTCGTCCACTCTTAACGGCCATCATGATTTCGCAATTTCCATCAGTCATTTCTGCGGCAATCAGTTGGTCGCCTTCTAATATATTGATGGCATTGATACCGGTTTGACGTGGTCTACTGAAATCTTTTAAATCTGTTTTTTTGATGATACCTTGTTTGGTACATAATACAATGAAATGATTGTTTACGTATGCTTCATCGTCAAAGTTTTTGACATCGATGATGGCGCGTACTTTATCATCCTGTGGAATTTGTATCATATTTTGGAGTGCACGTCCTTTGCTTGTTTTGTCGCCTTCTGGGATTTGATACACTTTTAACCAAAAGCACCTTCCTTTTTCGGTGAAGAACATGAGCGTATGGTGTGTAGAAGCTACAAACAAATGTTCGATATAATCTTCCTGGCGCGTACTGCTGCCCTTGGCGCCGCGACCGCCTCTTCTTTGTTGGCGATATTCTGTTGCGGAGGTTCTTTTGATATATCCTAAGTGAGAAATCGTTACCACTACATCTTCTTCTTCAATCAAATCAAGCATGTCTATTTCATCATCAGCATAAACGATTTCTGATTTTCTTTCGTCACCAAATTTGGCCTTAACTTCTAGTAATTCATTTTTGATGATTTCGAAACGCAAACCTTCATTGGCCAGAATTTCTTCTAGGCGTGCTATTAAAGCCATTATTTCGGCGTGTTCTTCTCTGATTTTGTCTATTTCCATTCCGGTTAAGCGCTGCAAACGAAGTTCTAAAACTGCTTTCGCTTGGATATCGCTCATGCCAAATGAAGTTTTCAATCCTTCGTGTGCAATATTCGGTGTTGAACTTTCGCGGATCAACTTTATAACAGCATCAAGATTGTCTAATGCAATGATGTAGCCTTCTAAAATATGCGCCCTTTCTTGTGCTTTTCTGAGTTCGTATTTGGTTCTTCTAACAACAACCTCATGTCTAAATTCAATAAATTCGGAAATGAGATCTTTGATGTTTAGTTGCCTTGGTCGGCCTTTGACTAGCGCCACATTGTTGATTCCGTAAGAAGTTTGCAACTCGGAATATTTGTACAACTGATTGATTATCACTTGCGCAACGGCGTCCTTCTTTAATTCAACTACAATACGGGTGCCTTCTTTATTATTGCTTTCATTGTTTACATCGCTGATGCCTTCGATTACTTTATCGTTGATGAGTTCGCCAATTTTTTGGGTTAGCGTATCTCTGTTAACTTGATATGGAATTTCGGTTATAACAATTTTTTCTCTTCCTCTTGCATCTGTTTCAACGGCTGTTTTTCCTCTCAATACAACTCTTCCTCTACCTGTAAACAAGGCAGTTTTTACACCTTCATATCCATAAATAATTCCACCGGTTGGAAAATCTGGTGCTTTAACGTGCTTGATGAGTTCGTCTAAAGTGATGTCGTTGTCTTCGATGTATGCGATACAACCGTCAATAACTTCATTTAAGTTATGCGGCATCATATTGGTTGCCATCCCTACGGCAATTCCGCTGCTACCATTTAGCAATAACTGGGGAATGCGGGTAGGCAAAACAGTTGGTTCTTGTAGGGAATCGTCAAAATTGTATTGATAGTCGACTGTTTCTTTGTCGATATCTTCCATCATGGCTTCTGCAAATTTCTGCATTCTCACCTCGGTATAACGCATCGCAGCTGGCGGGTCTCCATCTTGGCTACCAAAATTACCCTGACCATCAATCATGGTGTAGCGCATCGACCAATCTTGCGCCATGCGAACCATGGTGTCGTAAATGGAGGCATCACCATGAGGATGATACTTACCCATCACTTCCCCAACAATACGCGCCGATTTTTTATAAGGCTTGTTGCTGCTGTTTCCCAATTCATTCATGCCATAGAGTACTCTTCTATGTACAGGTTTTAAGCCATCTCTTACATCGGGCAATGCTCTTCCTACAATCACACTCATCGAGTAATCGATGTAGGATGTTTTCATTTGCTCTTCAATATTTACCGGTATAATTTTACCTCTGTTGTTGGGGTTCGACCCTTCAAAATTTTCCTGATTTTCCATATTATTTTATAGTCCACAAATGTAATTCATATGTTGCGTTTTTTAGCCATTTTTGCAACTGATTTTCCCCTTGTTTTTGCACATTTAATGGTTTATTGTGGACAAGTTTTTCGGAAAAAATAATCAAACATTTTGGAGTACATTCTTTGGCAAAGTTGCATCAACATTATATCTTGCCGCATCTTATACTTTCATTAAAATTTAATCATTTTGAAAAGGATTTTATTGTTTGGTGCAGGAAAGTCTGCAACGGTGCTCATAGATTATTTGATAAACCAAGCTCCTGAAAACAATTGGGAGGTTTGCGTGGCGGATGCCGACCTTGCTTTAATAGAGAAAAAAACAAAAAATAGACCTCATTCAGTTCCTTTTGCCTTCGATATTTCTGATGAAACGTTGCGAAAAAGCCTGATCTCATTGGCTGATATTGTTATTTCGATGATGCCTCCTGCTTTGCATATTTTGATTGCTGGCGACTGTTTAACTTTTGGCAAAAATTTGCTGACTGCTTCTTATGCTGACAATGCAATTCTTGCTTTGCAACCACAGTTGGAAGAAAAAGGATTGTTGTTTTTATGTGAAATGGGATTAGATCCTGGCATTGACCACATGAGTGCCATGAAAATCATTGACGAGATTCATGAGAAAGGAGGATTGGTTACTTCATTTAAAAGCCATTGTGGTGGATTGGTTGCTCCGGTATCGGATGACAATCCCTGGCATTATAAAATTAGCTGGAATCCCAGAAATGTTGTGCTGGCAGGAAAAGCTGGCGCTACCTACAAAAAAGATGGCTTGGAATTGACGGAAAAATACGAGACATTGTTCAATCCTTTGCATGTCATTCACCAATCATTGGAAGCCGCCGGACCGCTGAGCTATTACCCCAATCGAAACAGCATTCCCTACATCGATTTATATCAACTTTCCCAGGCTTCAACTTTTTTAAGAACAACCTTGCGTCATCCCGAATTTATGCAGGGCTGGCAATCCATTGTAGCATTAGATCTCACCAACGAAACGCCAACTTATCAAACAGATGACTTGTCGCTCTGTGATTTTTTTGCATTGCATTTCAAAGAAAAAAATATCGACTGGGCAGCTTTTAAAAAGGGGCTTGAAAATGCTGATTTGTTTCAACATCAAATGGAGTTTCTTGGGCTGCACGACAATCAAACACTGATCAATAAAGGTTATTGCAGCGCCGCCGATGTATTGCTGTTTGCATTGGAAACCAAGTTGGTGTTAAACGAAACAGATTTGGATATGGTTGTGATGTTGCACGAAATTGAATACCAGCTCGACAATAAAAAGCACATTGTCAACAGCTTGTTGGTTGTTAAAGGAGAAAATCAGCTACATACTGCCATGGCCTCTACTGTTGGTTTGCCGCTAGGCATTGCCGCAAAAATGATCCTAAATGGCGAAATTCAACTGAAGGGCGTGCACATTCCTATACGAAAAGAAATTTACCAACCGGTGTTAAACGAGTTGGAAAAATGGGGAATTGCTTTCGAAGAAAATGAGGTTTAAGCGCGTCTTCTTTAATTTGCAAACGAAGTTGTAAGCGTTGCGGTAAAACCATATGCTGCTGGCACAAACCTGCACACACCTCCAACACAAAACAATCCAGCTCTTTGTTTGCCAAAACCCAAACTAAATCTGGTTGCATTTTTTGTAACACTCGCACCAACATTGTAATAATGATTTTTGGTTTTGCCATAATTAAATAAATCGCTTGCGAAAAAAGCAAATGGAGATGATAACGACAATTCTGCCAATGCAGATGCCCAGTTGCCTTGATCATTTTTGGTTGACAAGTGCTCTGCTTTGAACCGGATTGATTTTTTAGGTGCGAATTTATACAAGCCACCAACAGCAATTACATAAGCAGTTACATCCTCATTGGATACGGCTTGAATAACTGAAGAATTGTAAAAAATTTGTTGCAATCCAATGGTGATTTCCATTTTCTTGCTCAATTTTTTCTTGATTTCCATGTTGATGTCGCGATAGTATTTTTCTTGCTTTTCGCCTAAACCAAATATATTGTTGCTGTCTTTTAAAGCACCAAATAAAGAACCGTTGAAAGATAATTTTGTGCCATATTTTCCACCTAAGGCTGTCCCCGATTTAAAAGTATAAAACAAATCAGTTTGAAGGCCCGACTCTCCTTTTCCTTGAGCTGCGTAAACATAAATGTTGCTGGTAAGGTAATCGTGTTGTTTTGTCAAAGCAGGAACGTAGTTAACAGGGGCTAATGATCCAAATTCAACATCTCTTTCACTAATGAAATTCATGTTGTAAATACCACGATAAGTAACAGTGGCGCCAAAATTGTTTTTGGTGTACGCTGCATCCAACTGAAATGCCTTCCCTTTCTCAAAGCTTAAGTTGTTTAACAAATTGGGGTCTTTGCCTTTGTCAATATATTCGGCAGAAATAGATACATCATTGGTACTAATGTTTAAGCGGCCTGCATAGGCATTAACAGTGGCAGGAAAATTGTCGATAGCGCCTGTATATTCTTGGTACTTACTAACGTAACTTCCTCCTAATAAGATATTTAGTCCATTATCTTGTTCTTTTAATTTGAGTAAGGAGTTGATGTTAATTTCTGCATCTACTCCCCTGCTAACGGTGTTGGCGTATTCAAATAGTTTTCTTGGCCTCCCATATATTACTTTTAATTTTAGGAAATCTGTTGGTTCTACATGAATATCAAATCCTTCGTGTGCATTATTTATTCCAATTTGTCTGTTTTCAAATGCCCTGAAAATTAATCCACTTCCAAATTGCTCGTAGAAATCGCCCACTTGTACAGAAAATTTATTATCAGTGTATTTGAAGTATTTATTTACTATTTTAGATTGATTGGTGGTGGGTATAGGAAAAAATCCTAAGATTGATGGCAGATAACTTTCAAACTGAATGCCTGCCGAAAATTTGCTGAAATTGTAATCCAGTTTTAAAAAACTATTGGAACCAATTTTATCCTGAGGCATAAACGCACCAATTTTATCGTCTTGCATGTATGTTTGGCTGTAATTCTCATAACTACCATTAAAATGACCTTTGATATAATTGTTGATAGATTGAGCCTTGCCATTTTGACAAAAGCCAATCAACATTAGACAAGCTGCAATGAAATATTTGGATGGATGCTTCATATAATAAATTTTTTATTGGAATGTGTAGATTTTAAATTGCATTTTTTGTAGAAAGGCAATTTAGAATGTCATTTTTTGCTGGGATAATGAATTATAGATTTTTAATGGCTTCAAATAAGTTGTCTTCTTCTCCGGCAATGTAGCCGGTGTGACGATAAACAATTTTATTGTCTTTGATGATGATGACATGTGGAACGTCGGTAATGTTCAATGATCTTTTTAATTCGGAATTGATATCCATTAGCACTTCAAAAACCCAGCCTTTTCCTTTGATGAAGGGCTTCACACGTTGAGCAGTTCTAGAATCATCAACCGAAACGCCATAGAATTTAAAAGGTTTTATTGCTTGTTTTTCATCAAAAACATCATTGATTATTTCCAATTCATTGATGCAAGGGATGCACCAAGTAGCCCAAAAGGATAGCACAACCATCGTGTCTTTGCTGTTTGCGGCCAATTCGGCGATATCGATTGTTTTACCAGAAGTAGATTTTAATTTAATAGATGGAAAGCTTTCTTGAGCAAATGCCACCATTGTGGTAAACATCAAGGCAACTGTCGTGAGTATTAACTTATTCATAATTTTATTTTGCACGAAGTACTGAAATTTTACCCTAATAAATTGTTTTTTTAAAAAGTTTTCTTACTTTCAACACCTAAAATTTAAAAAATGAAAAAAATATTTCTTTGTGCTTCTCTTTTGGCCAGTGTGGCTGTGCTCACTACATCTTGCAGTAAAAACAACCCAAATGGTGGTGAGACAAATGCTGCAGATAGCATTTTTGTTACACTTTCTGCTAATACTGTGGAGTACAACAATTTCGATTATGTAGCCATCAGCGTAAAAGATAAAAATGGCAACGACATCACCAGCAGTTGCAGTATCTTATTAAACAATACTACAGCTATCAATAACAAATACGTTCCTGCTGGTTTGGGTTCTTTCCAAATCAAAGCTAGAAAAGGCAATCAACCATCTGAAGTGGAAACATTAACGGTTGTACCAAAAACAAATTCTCCATTTACTCAAAAATTATTAGTAGAAGATGTAACTGGCGCATGGTGCGGATATTGCCCAAGAGTTGCTTTTCAATTAGAAGAATACAAGTCTACGCATCCCAATTGTATTTCTACTGCTATCCATGGCGGCGGCGGCGGCGATCCATACAAATTTCAATATTATACCAACTTCAATACTCAATTCAACATTGCAGGATATCCAACAGCTATCTTGAATCGCAAATCTGAGTGGACAGAAGAAAATGCAGAATTGGATGCATTGTTGTCTAACTGGGCTCCTTTGGGTTTATCTATCAACAGTACCGTAAGTGGCAGCAATGTTACGGGTTCTGTAAAAGTGAAGTTCAATGTTAACACAGAAAAAGCAATGAAAATTGTAATTGCCTTGGTTGAAAATGGATTGGTTTATCCGCAAACCAATTACTATTCACCTCAGTATGGTGCAACTCCTTATTTATATGGTGGTGTTAGTCCAATCAATGATTTTGTACACAATGGTGTAGTTAGAAAAACATCAACCAACTTATTTGGAGATGTAATTCCTGTTACTTCTCAAACTAAAAACAATGAATATGTAGTGCCATTTACCATGTCTTTGTCTGGTAATACATCAGGTGGTACTTTCACTGCAATTCCTGC
>CAIQHJ010000102.1 GCA_903871575.1 uncultured Bacteroidota bacterium | reverse complement strand
TACACGCAAACGTTGTACAATTATTACATTCATCCACAATGGGATGATTTTGGATCAAGAACATTATACATGAAAATGTTGTTTGCAGAATATGAAATGGGCTTTGTAATCATAGAGTTGATAGGCGAATGGAACGATGCAATTGAAAATGATATCATGACATTACGCAGAAACATAACAGATGAATTGTTCGAAAAAGGCATTAAGAAATTCATCATCATTGCAGAAAATGTGTTGAATTTTCATAGCAGCGACGACAGTTATTATCAGGATTGGCATGAACAATTGGGTGATGATCAGGGTTGGGTTGTAGTGCTCAATATGCCAGAACAAAGTATGCATGATTTTAGAAAATCACGCATAACACATTATATTCAATTTTTGGAATTGCCACAGTGGCGAACCTATAAGCCCGAATTGGTTTTTCAATTGTTAGACAAGGAAATGACAATGAGATTGGGATAATGGCTTTGTTTAATAATCAACGATTTAATAAGTAAATTGATGAATAAAAAATTCATTATTGGTTTTTCAATCCCTATTTTTGCAGCAATATAATTTCAAACTACTTCACTTATGACCTGGAAACATTTTTTTACTTCATCGCTTGGTAAAAAATTCGTAATGGCTCTCACTGGGCTTTTTCTGATTTTATTTTTGATAGTACATGCAGGGATTAATTCCTGTATTTTTTTGAATGATGGCGGACAAACCTTTAATGAGATGGCTCATTTTATGAGTCACAATTGGATCATGAGATTCCTAGAAGTTGGATTGTTTGCAGGATTATTCATGCACATTATTCAAGGGTTGATGTTGTGGAGTCAAAACAACAAAGCCCGCCCTGTACCATATGCCTTCAATCAACCCAATAAAAATAGCAAATGGTATAGCCGTTCAATGGGGTTATTGGGAACTTTATTGTTGTTGTTTCTAATTATGCATTTGTCGCATTTTTACATAGGAACAAAAATTGCCTTATATGGCGGAGATCAGCCACACAATTTATATGAAGAAATGAAAACCATTTTTTCAAATCAATGGGTAGTATTGGGATATGTACTGGGTGTTGTAGCCTTGTTTTGGCATTTATTTCATGGGTTTCAAAGTGCATTTCAAACTTTTGGAGTACATCACAAGAAATATTCCCCAATTATCAAAACATTGGGAACCGTTTATGCATTGGTGATTTGTACACTTTTTGCATTGATGCCCATTGCCATGTATTTAAACTGGGTAATATAAATTCAACTTATTATTTTAACACATTAACGCAATTCATATGGCTTTAGATTCAAAAATTCCACATGGTGAAATGGACAAAAAGTGGAACGATTATAAAGGGCATGTTAAATTGGTGAACCCTGCCAACAAAAGAAAATTAGAGGTAATCGTTGTGGGCACCGGTTTGGCTGGTGCATCTGCTGCAGCTTCACTTGGTGAATTAGGGTATAAAGTAAAAGCATTTTGTTTTCAAGACAGTCCAAGACGTGCACATAGCATCGCAGCTCAAGGCGGAATTAATGCAGCCAAGAATTATCAAAACGATGGTGATTCTGTTTTCAGATTGTTTTATGATACCGTAAAAGGCGGCGACTACAGAGCAAGGGAAGCCAATGTTCATCGTTTGGCCGAAGTGAGTACCGCAATTATTGATCAATGTGTAGCTCAAGGTGTTCCATTTGCAAGAGAATATGGTGGGTTACTGAGTAATCGCTCATTTGGTGGTACGCAAGTTCAACGTACATTTTATGCAGCCGGACAAACTGGACAACAATTGTTGCTAGGCGCATATAGTGCATTGGAAAGACAAGTAGCTTTAGGAAATGTGAAAATGTACACACGTCACGAAATGTTAGATGTGGTGAAGATTGACGACAAAGCAAGAGGTATCATCGCAAGGGATTTGACAACGGGTAAAACAGAAAAGCACTTTGGGCATGCGGTATTGTTGTGCACAGGTGGATATGGCAATGTATTCTATTTAAGTACCAATGCAATGGGTAGCAATGTAACCGCTGCTTGGAAAGCACACAAAAAAGGTGCATTTTTTGGCAATCCTTGTTTCACTCAAATCCATCCCACTTGTATTCCAGTTAGTGGCGATCATCAAAGTAAACTAACCTTGATGAGTGAAAGTTTGAGAAACGATGGCCGAATTTGGGTGCCCAAACAAAAAGGCGACAACAGAAATCCGAAAGACATCAAAGAAGAGGAGAGAGATTATTATTTAGAAAGAAGATATCCTGCATTTGGTAATTTGGTACCAAGGGATGTGGCATCAAGGGCCGCAAAAGAAAGATGCGATGAAGGATACGGAGTTGGAACAACAAAAATGGCGGTGTATCTTGATTATAAAGACGCGATTATAAGATACGGTAAAATTGAAGCTAGCAAACAGGGTAACGATCATGCCAATCAGGATGAAATCATCGCTTTAGGAAAAGATGTAGTAAAGGAAAAATATGGTAATCTATTTGAAATGTATGAAAAAATTACCGGTGAAAATCCTTACGAAACACCTATGAGAATATACCCAGCTGTGCATTATACCATGGGTGGTTTGTGGGTTGATTATGAATTGCAAACAACTGTAAAAGGCTTGTACGCTTTGGGAGAAGCCAATTTTAGTGACCATGGTGCAAACCGCTTAGGCGCATCAGCTTTGATGCAAGGACTTGCAGATGGATACTTTGTTATTCCTTACACCATAGGAAATTATTTGGCAGATGAAATTCACACAGCAAATATTTCTACCGATCATCCCGCTTTTGTTGATGCAGAAAAAGCAGTAACCGACAGATTGCAAAAGTTGAAACAAATCAACGGAAAGCAAACCGTAGAAAGCTTTCACAAGCGTTTAGGCAAGATTATGTGGGACAAATGTGGAATGGCAAGAAATGAGCAAGGATTAAAACAAGCCATTCAGGAAATACAAGATTTGAAAAAAGAGTTCTGGAGCGATGTGCGCGTACCCGGAGATATTGAAGAAATGAATTTGGAATTGGACAAAGCAGGCAGAGTGGCCGATTTTATTGAATTGGGAGAATTGATGTGCGTTGATGCGCTAAACAGAAATGAAAGCTGTGGCGGTCATTTTAGAGAAGAAAGTCAAACCGAAGACGGTGAAGCAAAACGAGACGATGAAAATTGTAATTATGTTGCTGCCTGGGAAAATAAAGCAGAAATGGGATGGGAATTGCACAAGGAAATGTTGCAGTTCGAAATCGTTAAACCAACACAAAGAAGTTATAAATAATATTTTAACCGCTATTGCAAACAGACAAATTTGCAATCTTTAAAAATAGAATTATGGAACATTATCACATGAATCTAACACTCAAAGTTTGGCGCCAAAAAAACAGCAATGTAAAAGGTGCTTTGGAAACATATCAAGTAAAAAACATCTCCTCCGAAATGAGCTTTTTAGAAATGTTTGATGTGTTAAATGAACAATTGATTGTTGAAGGAAAAGAACCTATCGCTTTTGATCACGATTGCAGAGAAGGAATTTGCGGTATGTGTAGCATGTATATCAACGGACAGGCCCACGGCCCTTGGCAAAAAAATACGACCTGCCAATTGCACATGAGAGCATTTAAAGATGGCGATGAAATAGTTGTGGAGCCATGGAGAAGCACTGCTTTTCCTGTTGTGAAAGATTTGGTTGTCAACCGTTCTAGTTTCGATAGAATTATTCAGGCTGGTGGTTTTATTAGCGTAAATACTGGTAATGCAGTAGATGCCAATGCCATTCCTATCGACAAAAAAGACGCTGATGATGCATTTATGGCTGCCGCTTGTATAGGATGCGGTGCATGTGTAGCTACCTGCAAAAATGGTAGTGCCATGTTGTTCGTTGGTGCCAAAGTATCTCAATTGGCTTTATTGCCCCAAGGTGCTCCAGAACGCGAATCGAGGGTTTTGAATATGGTGGCACAAATGGATAAAGAAGGTTTTGGCAATTGCACCAACACTTACGCTTGCGAAGCAGAATGTCCAAAAGGTATCTCTGTTGCCAACATCGCTAGATTAAACAGCGAGTTCCTTAAAGCCGGATTGTCAACTGAAGAAAATTAATACAATTCAAACCATTTTCAACGCCTTCTCATTTTTTGAGAAGGCTTTTTTTTTGTATAATGAAATCTCAGTGCGATATGTCCTAATTTTATCTCAAATAGCATTTATATATTGAACAAGGCTAGGTCATATTTTGTACTTGGATTCATTTTAATACAATTGAATGGGTTGGCTCAGTTTATGCCTGGATTAAATTCCAATCAAAGAGCAAAATATGTAAGCACAGCTAGACAGGATTTTGTATTAGACACCCTAAGTATCTTGCCAGGTTCTTTATCCATTCAAAATATAGACAGTAGTTTTTATTCAATAGATTACGTCAATGCTCGATTGTCTTGGACAAAAAAAATATACCAAGACAGTATTTGGGTTGTTTACAGGGTTTTTCCTATTAAGCTCAATAAAAAAAAGCAATTGAATGATTATGAATCTGTGCGTTATCATTTTTTAATGGAGCAACCAGTTGCCAATCCTGCCGCAAAGTTTGCTTCCAACAATCCATTCGCTGATTTGAAATCATTGCAAACGCAAGGTAGTTTAGGAAGGTCGATTTCTTTTGGAAATAGTCAAGATGCTGTTGTGAATGCTTCTTTGAATCTTCAAATGACTGGATACATTGGAGACAGTTTAGAATTAACGGCAGCCATTACCGACAACAATATGCCCATTCAACCAGAGGGCAATACAAGTGACTTGAGAGATTTTGATCGCATCTTTTTGCAAATTAAACGCGGCGGTTGGCAAGTCAATTTTGGAGACATCGACATCTCAGAAAAACAAAATCGATTTTTGAATTTCAATAAAAGAATTCAAGGTGTGTCATTCTCAACAAAAAATAAATGGAACGATAAATGGCAAAACGAATGGACGGCTGCAGGAGCCATCGCCAAAGGAAAATTCACAAGAAATATACTCAGAGCCATTGAAGGTAATCAAGGCCCATATCGATTAACAGGCGCCAACAATGAATTGTATTTTGTTGTTTTGGCAGGCACAGAAAGGGTTTTTATCGATGGTATTTTAATGAAAAGAGGAGATAATCAAGATTATACCATCAACTACAATACTGCCGAAATTACCTTTACACCCAAGCAATTTATTAGCAAGGATAAACGCATTCAGGTAGAATTTGAATATGCAGATCGAAATTATTTGAATGCACAATTGTTTGTTTCCAATCAATTGCATTACAAAAACAAACTCGATATACACATTGCTGCATTTTCCAACGCAGATGCAAAAAATACTACGATAGATCAGAAACTAAATGATGCACAAAAGCAATTGCTGGCGGATGTTGGCGACAGTCTTCAATATGCGGTTCAATTAAATGCAGTAAGAGATACATTTTCGGCTGGAAAAATTTGTTACAAAAAAATGGATACAGTTTACAACAACGGCTTGCACGATTCGATATTAGTATTTTCCGTCAACAATTCCGATACTTTATTTAGGGTAGAGTTTTCATTCGTAGGAGAAGGCAAAGGAAATTATCGCCAACTGCAAAACGGCAGCAATGGCAAAGTATATAGCTGGGTTGCGCCCAATGCCAATCTTGTTAAACAAGGAAATTATGCACCCGTTGTTTACATCATAGCTCCTCAAAAAAAGCAAATGATTTCGATGGGGTTACAATATCATATTACCAATAAAACCAGTTTGCAAATAGAAGGTGCATTGAGTAATACCGACGTGAATTTATTTGCAACCAAACATAAAGCAGACAACACAGGATTTGCCGGAAAATTTTCATTCAATCATATTTCCAATTCTTTTCAATGGTTTAAAGCTCCTCACCATATTGAAGCAGCTGGCAGTTTTGAAATGGTTAACCAACAATTTAAAACCATCGAAAGGTTGAGGTCGGTTGAATTTTTAAGGGATTGGGGTTTGCCTTTTGATGTGGCTCCCACAGGTGAAAAATTATCAGCATGGTCTGTATTATTAAAAAGTTCGAAAGGTGGATTCGCCTCCTATGAACTTTCTACCTATCATCGGAGCGATGCATTTAAAGGGGTTAAGCATTTGATTAAACAACAAACGAATTTGAAAGGATGGAACATCCAATCGGAATGGAGCGAAGTGAACTTTGACGGTGTAGTACAAAAAGGAGATTTTTTTCGGCCACTCACAACCGTTACAAAATCCATCGCGCCGCTGCGAGACATTATTGTAAAATTGAGTTATGCCGCAGAAATCAATCAAGTCAAAAATAAATTAGCCGACTCTTTAGAAGTTGGAAGTTTTGCTTTTTACAGAGCCGAGATGTCCATTCAATCTAAACCACAACAGGTTAACAAATGGGAATGCAAATATTTTACCCGTAAAGATTGGATCCCCCAACAGCAGTCGTTCATCTCTGATAATCGCAGCGATAACTTTTCTTTCGCCACAGAAATCATGAAGCATCAACACCAGCAAGTGAAAATCAATGCGGCCTTTCGGTCGCTCCAAGTATATCAAAACACAGCATCCAATCTAAAAAAAGACCAGACCATTTTGGGCAGGGTAGAATATTTGTTTAATCTAACAAATGGGTCGTTGAATGGCATTGCGCAATACGAATTGGGTGGGGGACAGGAACAGAAAAAAAATTATTCATATTTAATGGTTCCTGCTGGGCAAGGTTTATACACTTGGGTTGATTACAATGCAAATGGTATTGAGGAGTTGAATGAATTTGAATTGGCCATTTTTCAGGATCAAAAAAAATACATTAGAGTTTATACGCCCACCAATGAATATGTGAAAACAAATACCCTGTTGATGAATTACAATATAGAATGTAGCCCAGGTAAAATGATGAAGAATCAATCCTCAACTTTATATAAAACACTACAACGTTTCACTGCCAATTCGAGCATGACCATGAATATAAAAAAATTGTCCGAAGCTGGTTTTTTATTGCAGCCTTTTGAACAAACCGTCGCCGACAGTTCGGTTATTTCTTATAATGCGGTGTTCACCAATGCCATTTATTTTAATCGAACAAGTACCCGATGGGGGTTAGATATCACCAATACACAATTGCAAAACAAAGCTTTGTTGACCTATGGATTTGAAGATAGAAAAACCAATCAGTTGACAATTAAATCTCGATTTAACTTGAGTAAAAAATTGGTTGGTAATTTGATATTTCGAAGTGGAGAAAATGTGTTGACAACAACGGGTAATTTATTTGAAAATAGAAATTACCATATCCAACAACATGAATGGGAACCGGCATTGAGCTATGTTTACAAATCAACATTTAGAGCAACTTTTTCGTTTCAACAAGTATTCAAATACAATCAAATAGATTCAATGGAGTCGACGCGGAACAAGTCATTTACAACGGATGTAAAATTCAATGCATTTTCGAAGAGCAGCATAACCTGTAAATTGGTGTACAATAAAATATTGTTCAAGGGATATCGAGGATCAGAAAATTCTGCAGTTGGGTATATGATGTTGAATGGGCTATTGCCGGGGGAAAATTACATCTGGAACATCGACTTTACAAAGCGGCTGATGGGAAACATCGAAATGAGTGTTCAGTATGAAGGAAGAAAAACGGCCGATACACAAACGGTGCATATCGGCCGAGCTTCGGTAAGGGCTATATTTTAATCAATATGAATTATCCGAATATGCCGCCTTTTTTTAGCGGTCTGATGCCTTCTCCTACTTTGAAACCATTGTTGTAAACTTCAATTTTATATGCGCCAATGTCAAATTTTGTGTTGCCTTTCCAATCGAAGCTGATGGTTTGGCTTTTGTTTTGAACATAATTGACTTCCATTTTTTGGGTGTATGTTTTTATTTCGCCATCTCTTGTACTAAATTTTCCAGAGCCCATATCGGTTTGCGCACATACTTTTCCGGTAGGGTCGGTAATGATGATGTACAATTGTTTTGCGCCAGATTTTGTAATCATGTTTTCATCTAAATTAAAACTGATTCTCAATTTGTCGACACGTTTGGCGTTGGTTGTTTCTTTTAATTTTCCACCCTTTTTTTCATCTAGTCCAATGATGTTGAAATTAGATGCTTTTAAAGTGGAGCCAATATCGATGGTATTTTCTTTGTCTTTAATTTGTTCTAAAGAGGAGTCGTAATCTTTTTTAATTTGATCTCTTTCTTGTGTGATGGCTGCTTTCTCTGCAGTTAAAACTGTTTTTTCACCTTCCAAAGTTTCAATTTGTTTCTTATATCCTTCGATATCTGTATTCAAGGAAAGGATAAGTGATTTTGCCTCGGATAATTCAGCAGCTGAAGCATTGACTTTCGACAATAAAGAACGAATTTTCGATTGCTTTGATTCAATCTCCTTGTCTTTTTCGCTGATTAAACTGTCTTTTTGTGAGTTGGTTGTTTTTAGAATATCGTATCTAACGGTTGCGTCTTCCAACTCTTTTTGTAATTCGTCTCTTTGTGCTGAGGTGATGGAAATGGTGTTGTCTTTTTGTTGAACCAAGGCCCTGGTATTGTTCTTATCCCAAATGATATAACCCCATGTTGCCAATAGTGAAATAATGAGTAGGGCGGTTAAGACGTCTTTGTAATTGATTCCTTTTTTGGTAGGCGCAACAGGGTTTGATGGTTGATCTTCTGTTACTTGTTGAAATGCCATGATGCTTGTTTTTTAATGTGACTTTTAATGACTAATAATAGGGATTTGGTTTTTCTAAAAGATTGATGGATAATTAGATTCACCAACATCCAAAATTATGCCACAATGCCAAATCCATCTTTTTTTTAAGGATAAGATTAAATTATCTAGTTTGCATCTTAAACGAATTCATTAAATGAGTGCCGACAAATTGATTGCTTCTTGGAAAAAAAACAGCTTCAAACCTATTTATCTTTTACATGGAGAAGAAGATTATTATATTGATGAATTGATGCAGTATGCAGAGCACCAGATTCTTTCACCCAGCGATGCCTCCTTTAATCTTACCGTTTTTTATGGCAAGGATGCCGAATGGACTAGTATTGTAAATGCTTGTAGAAGATATCCCATGTTTGCAGAAAGGCAAGTGGTTTTGCTCAAAGAAGCTCAAATGCTAAATGGAATTGAAAAGTTAGAAGCTTATATAGAAAACCCTTTAAGCTCCACCATTTTTATCATCGGTTACAAAGGGAAAAAACTAGATGGCAGGATGAAAATTTCTACATTGATCAATAAAAAAGGTGAAATTTTCGAATCCAAAAAAATTGCCGATTATAACCTTCACGATTGGATCAATGAACAAGTAAAGTTGAAAGGTTTTCAAATTTCATCCAAATCGGTCTCGCTGCTTCAAGAAAGCATAGGCAATGATTTGAGCCGAATAGTAAATGAATTAGATAAGTTATCAATTAACCTCGCCGGAAAAACCAGGATTGATGAAGATGACATTGAAAAGTTCATCGGAATCAGTAAGGAGTATAACATTTTTGAACTGCAAGCCGCCATTGCCAACAAAGATTTAGCTGCAGCAATAAAGATTGTCAATTATTTCGAACACAGTCCCAAAGCTGCTCCCATTCAAATGGCTTTGGGTGCATTGTATGTTTTTTTTAGTAAAATATATAGCGCATATGGATTGCAAAACACCTCCGAGGCAGCGCTAAAACCGTTGTTTTATTTTAATCCCAATGCTGTAAAGCAAGCACAAGCCATGATAAAAAATTACGGTTATGCGGGCACAGAAAAAATCCTTTTACTACTGCATCATTACAATATGAAAAGTGTGGGCGTGGGGGATAGTGGTACAGAAAGTGCCAGCTTGTTGAAAGAAATGGTGGTCAAAATAATTGTAGCACCCTAGCATTTTATTGCCAAGCCATTGCAATTTCCTTGTCTTTTTTTAATTGTTCGATGAGCGCTTCTTTACCAGAAAAGGCAACGGTATTTCTGATTTTATGTGTTACTTGAACAGTTATTTTTTTTCCATAAATCATAGCATCGAAATCGAAAATATTCACTTCGATTGCCTTCTCTGAAATATCAAAAGTTGGCCGACTGCCCAAGTTCATCATGCCTTTGAAAGGTTTGGCAATGTCTTCAATTGCTACATCCACCACATACACACCATCTGCAGGTATCAGCTTATCTTGGTCGTCTACAAGCATGTTTGCAGTAGGAAATCCAATGGTTCTACCCAACTGATTGCCCTGAACAACTAAGCCTGATAATGGATAACAATACCCCAAAAGTGCGTTGGCGTTTTCAATCATTCCGTCTTGTAAATGCTTGCGAATGATGGAGCTGCTGATGGTATTGTCGTTGATGATGTGTGCAGGAATTTCTTTCAACTGATATTTAAATTTTGCCGCATAGGACTGAAGCAATTCAAAATTACCCGTTCTGTTGTTGCCAAATTTGTGGTCGTACCCCACAATAATGGTATGTGGATGAAAACAACCCACCAAAAAATCCTGGATATATGCTGTTGCAGATTGTGCGGCAAATTGGGCATCAAACGGAACAATTACCATATGGTCAATTCCATATTCGCTCAATAGTGCAGCTTTCTCTGCAATGGTATTTAATAAAAAAAATGGGCTGCTGACTTTTTGTACAACCTGTTTCGGATGAGGGAAGAAGGTAATCACGATGGTTGTTCCACCTATTTGCTGCGCTATGGCTTGCATTTGATCCAATATTTTTTTGTGACCAACATGCACACCATCAAAAGACCCAATGGTAACAATTGCGTTTTTAAACGATGGAAGCGAAGCTATATGACGATGTATCTTCATTATAAACAGTGGTGCAAAACTAATTGATAATTAATAAATGGTAATTTCAGTTTTGAAATTTAGATTTGCGCATTATTTATCATTATGAGTTTATACAATCAAAGAGGCGTTTCTGCCCATAAAGAAGAAGTGTTGGCAGCAACAGAAAAATTAGATAAGGGGCTTTACCCGCATGCTTTCTGTAAAATTTACAAAGATTTTTTGGGTAATGATGATGATTATGTAAATGTTATGCATGCCGATGGCGCGGGAACCAAAAGCATATTGGCTTATTTATACTGGAAAGAAACCGGCGATATTTCTGTTTGGCGCGGCATTGCACAAGATGCCATTGTCATGAATCTCGACGATTTGCTCTGTGTAGGAATCTGCGACAACATCGTATTCAATTCAACCATAGATAGAAACAAACACTTGATTCCTGGAGAAGTTTTAGATCAAATCATCAATGGCAGTCAACAGTTTTTTGATTTACTCAATTCTTATGGTGTTCACATTCATTACCTCGGTGGAGAAACCGCAGATGTAGGAGATGTGGTTAGAACGATTGCCGTAAATGGAACCATGACCAGCCGCTGGCCCAAAAATAAATTAATCACCAACGAAAAAATTGCACCCGGTAACGTAATTGTAGGGCTTGCTAGTTACGGGCAAGCAACTTATGAAAACGAATACAACAGCGGACTTGGTAGCAATGGGCTAACATCAGCCAGACACGATTCCCTATCAAATCATTACGCCAGCATAACTGAAAGCTACGATCCCGGACTTCAAAAAGAAGTGGTATACATTGGTCAAAATAGACTTACAGACAATATTCAAATTGATGCAAATCATCAAATAGAATTGGGGAAATTGTTGTTAAGTCCAACCAGAACATTTGCGCCGGTAATGCTCGAATTGTTGGAGCATCATTTCGATAAAATAAAAGGCGTTATCCATTGCAGTGGCGGTGGTCAAACAAAATGCATGAAATACCTTCCAGGCGATTTTAAAATTATCAAAGACAACTTGTTTGATCCTCCTCCCATCTTTAAAATGATTCAACAAAACAGCGGATCCACTAACAGAGAAATGTTTGAGGTGTTTAATATGGGTTGCCGTTTAGAAATATATTGCGAACAACAAGATGCATCCGCCATAATTGATTTGGCAAAATCTTTTTCAATAGATGCTCAAATCATTGGTAGCGTAGAGGCAGATGTTAAAAAATCTGTTGAAATTCATTTCAATGATGAAGTAATTGTTTATTAAAGTTGATGCACATACTTTTGTTTGAATTTTTCATCCATAAAATTAATATCAATGTCACGATCCATAATAGAGCTAAAAAATGTAAATATTTATCAAGGCGAGAGCATGGTGTTGAACGATGTAAATATTTCTGTTGATAAAGGCGAGTTTGTTTACTTGGTTGGTAAAACCGGCACAGGAAAAAGCAGTTTGTTGAAAACCTTATATGGCGATTTGCAGTTGACAAATGGTGAAGGTTGGGTGGCCGGTCATAATTTAAAAGAACTCAATTGGAAAACAACTCCATTTTTAAGAAGAAATTTAGGCGTTGTATTTCAGGATTTTCAATTGTTGACAGACCGCAACGTCAATGACAATTTGAAGTTTGTACTAAAAGCAACAGGTTGGAAAGATGAGAAATTAATGGATGATAAAATAAATGATGTTTTGGATAAAGTGAACTTGAAAACCAAAGGATTTAAAATGCCTTTTGAATTGAGTGGCGGAGAGCAACAAAGAATAGACATTGCTAGGGCATTACTGAATTCACCCAAATTGATTTTAGCTGATGAGCCTACAGGAAACTTAGATCCAGAAACCAGCGATGAGATCATGCAATTGCTGTTTCACATTTGCAAAGACTTTGACACCACTATTGTTATGGCAACGCACGACTACATGGTCATCAATAAATTTCCAGCTAGAACCATCAAAACAGAAAATGGTAAAGTGTGGGATAATGCTAGTATAGCCATGAGATAATTTTCTCGGCACCCTGTTGATTGTTGTAAACAGATTGGAGTTGTTCTTTTCTTTCCTCTATTGCCGATTTGCTAAATTCTAATTGATACAACCATTCGATTTTGTTTTTGAATGATTCTGCTGAGTTTGCTAAGTGGCAAAGGTTTTCAACCATAGAACCTGCAGCACCTTCTGCATTAACCAAACAATGTCTTCCATTGAAGAGCGCGTTCAATAATTTCAATTTTACACCCGTTTCGTTGAAAGATGGCAAAACATTGATTTGCGCTTTTTTTATCAAATCGCTAAGTTCGAAATCAGAAGGGTTTTCAACCAAGCACATATTGGGATGTTCGTATACTTTTTTCTTTAGTTTTTCGGAAGGATTTTTCCCGGCAATAACCAATGGAATGTTGATGTAACAAAAGATTGCATCAATTAGCCAACATGCCACTTCTTCGTTTTCATTGATGCTCAAATTGCCATGATATAAACAAAAATTTCCGATTCCCACGGTACTATGAATTTCATTCCAAGGAATAAAAACGGGAAGGAAGTTCAGTTCTTTTGCAGCATATTTTTTTTCTTTGAAATATTGCAAGTCGGTTTTGCTCACCGTCCAACAAGGTGCAGAAGAAACAATCCTTTTTTCATATCGCAATAACAAAATAGATTCTATAAAATAATAGGTTTTCTTTAGCAAGTTTCGTTCATGGGAAAACAATTTTTTGTAGTAACGATGTTCTACATTGTGCAAGCGAACAAATACATTTTTGTTCTTGAGCAAGCCTTTGTACAAATGAAATGTGCAATGCATGCCTTCCAGTAAAATTGGATAATCATCTTTCAATAGATTTGCTAACAATTTTTTGCTTCTTCGAGATTGTACGATGTATGGAATGAGGTTTTGAAAAAAAGACAATTTTTTAATCCTCGGATAATAATCAACAGAAGCACAATATCGATTTAACATCGACTGCTCAT
>CAIQHJ010000101.1 GCA_903871575.1 uncultured Bacteroidota bacterium | reverse complement strand
ACAATCTCATTTCCAGTCAAGCCAGCAAAAGACTTGGCTACAGCATACAATTTTTCTGCTTGCTTGGTATTGGTTTGAAAAAAAGATTTTGGACTGATGATAAATTCTATATTCCCTAGTTTTTCGTGCACATATCCTTTGCCAAAAAACACCTGAGGCTCGAGGTCGTAAATGGTATCGTTCCATTTGGGATTGATGGTGTACAACAAAGTAGTAATTGATGGGACTTGCGCTAGCAAATGTTGTAACAATGCGTTTCTTTTTTCTTCCTCATCATAATTCAAACAAATATTCACCATTAGTTCTTTTGTGCTGGTGAAACGAATGATGATGTTTCTTAACCAACCACTGTGTTCTCGAATATCATAAAATTCCAAGTCCTGTCCTTTGGCGTAATCTCTGATGCAATTTCGAATGGCGTCATTGATGGGATCGAGCAAATGACATTCCTGTATGTCGATGATTTTATCAAATATTCTAGGGGCATGATATCCCAAAGCGTTTTGTTGAGAGATGCTTTGCTCGGAGCCAATTTCTTCGGCGGTTAAAAACCGCTTGTTGCTAAACGTGAATTCGAGTTTGTTTCGATAGTGAATGCTGCTGTCTGAACCAATAATGGGCAGCATTTCTGGTATATCGATTTTGCCAATTCTTCTTAAATTTTGTTCGGCTTCTTGTTGTTTGAATTCGAGCTGCTTTTCGTATGGAAGCATTTGCCATTTGCAACCGCCACAGTTTCCAAAATGTTTGCAAAACGGAACCAATCGGTCGGGCGATGGCGTTACAATTGAAATTGCCCTTCCTTCTGCCCAGTCTTTTTTACTTTTTCCAATTTGAATATTCACCACATCACCGGGTATCGCTCCGGAAACAAAAATCACCTTTCCTTCATGTCGAACCAATGATTTTCCCTCAGCAGCGTAATCTGTAATCGCAATATTTTCGAGAATTATATTTTTATGTTTTTTTCGCACCTGGCAAAATTAACCTTAAATAGCCTAATTTGATTTGTTAATGAATTGTAATTTTGTGACTGTAAAAAAATCTTAGATTTCTTAAACCCTTTATTTTAAATACATTTGACTACTTTTTTATTTACTATGAAGAAAATTATACTCATTATTGGCGTTGTTTGTATCTCATCTTTCAACGTTACAGCACAAAAAACTGCAGCTCCATCAAAAGCACAAGCTGCCAATGAATCGTCGTCAGCATCCAAGAAGTCGGTATCGCCGGCAAAAGATTCTGGTTCATTTACCGTAACATTAAAAACGCCAAGCTATAAAGCAGGGTTATCGTATTTGTGTTACCACATGGGCAAGAATTTAAACATTGAAGATTCTGCCATGGTTAGCGAAAATGGCGTGGCCATATTTAAAGGCAATCGCACACTTCCCGGCGGCATTTACGCCATCGTTTTTCCTGGTAAAAATAGAACGGTAGATTTTTTTGTCAACAAAGAACAAAACATTTCTATTTATGCCGATAGTACAGATTTACAAAATATTCAAATCAAAGGCGCTGACGAAAACAATTTGTTTCATGAATATCAGAAATTTGTTTCTATAAAAGGGATGCAAATGCAACAGGAAAACATGGCATATTCGGCATCCAAAACCAAATCCGATTCCTTGTTGCACAAAGATAAATACCTTGGATACAGTAAGGAATTGTCAATTTTTCGAGACAGCATCATGAAAAACCATCCAACTTCATTGATGGCTATTTTTCTCAACACGATGAAAGAACCCGAAATTCTACACAGCAATCCTGCTAATCGCCAAGACAGTTTGGAAAACTACAATTATTATAAAGATCATTATTGGGATGGGGTTTCATTTATGGATGATCGCATCATTCGTACGCCATTTTTCTTACCCAAATTTGAAAGATACTACAGAGAGATTTTGATTCAGGCACCAGACAGTATCATTAAAGACATTGACTACAGATTGTTGTATGCTAGAAATGCACCTGAGATGTTCAAATTTATGCTCAACTGGTTTACAGACGAATACCTAAATCCTAAAATAATGGGACAGGATGCTGTGTTTGTACATCTATTTGAAAAATACCACAGCAAAGGGCTAACGAGCTGGCTCAACGAAAAACAAATGGAAACCATTTCGAGAAGAGCGTATATGCAAATGAGCAATTTAATTGGTGTAAATGCGGCAAACTTAGAAATGGTAGATTCAACGGGTAAGCGAAGCAACTTATATGATTTAAAAGCAGATTACACATTGGTAATCTTTTGGGATCCGAGTTGCGGACATTGCAAAGAAGAAGTTCCCCGCATCGATTCTATTTATAGAGCCAGCTGGAAAGCCCACAACCTTAGAATCTATTCTGTACTTTCCGACAACGACAAAAAGAAAGATTGGGTAAATTATATCAAAGAACAAAAAATTGGCGATTGGACAAATGTATATGAAACCAAAGAAATGGAGAAAGCAGTGACAGACGCACAACGGGCTGGATTTAGACAGCTTTACGATGTTACCCAAACACCAACCTTGTTTTTATTAGACAAAGAAAAACGAATCATTGGAAAGAAATTGGGATGGGAACAACTCAACGATTTTTTAAAAACCAAATGGGCAACTAGCAAGCCATAAAATCAGCTTATAAAACTGAAAAATTAAAAATGAAAAAGGCATTATTTCTGTTGATGTTATCTGCAATAACCCTTGAAGGGATTTCGCAATCCTTGTTGACATATGGAAAGTTTTCTGTTGGAAAAGAAGAATTTTTAAGAGCCTACAATAAGAACAAAACGCAGGTAGACAGCAAGGAAAAAGCGATAAGAGAATATGTTACCCTGTATGCCAATTTTAAAATGAAAGTGAAGGCGGCGCAAGAAATGATGTTGGATACATCAGAACAAATGAAAGCCGATGTTGAGAATTTTAGAAATCAGATTGAGGAACATTACATGAATGATGAGAAAATTTATCAGCAGTTGATGCAAGAAGCATTTAATAGAAGTCAGGCTGATTTACATGTGGTGAGATATTCCATCAACGTAGAAGAAACAGCAGATCCTGCCGACACCTTAAACAAGTTTCAGATCATCCAACATGTGTATGATCAATTGAAAGCCAACCCCAATACAGCGCCAGATGTCCCGGCTGAGGTAAAATATACCGACATGGGATTTATCACAGCATTTTCTATTCCATATGCATATGAAAATATTGTTTACAAATTGAATGCAGGAGAAATTTCGATGCCATATCGTTCTAAAAAAGCGTGGCATATTTTTAAGGTGCTATCAAAAAGAAAAAGTGCAGGCAAATGGAAGGTGGCACAAATATTATTTACATCGCCAGAAAATGCGGATAATGATACGAAAGCCAAAGCAGCCGCTACAGCAGATTCGGTGTATCAATTAATAATTAAAGGCGCCGATTTTGCTTCGATGGCCAGAACCTACAGCGATGATAAATTAACCTACCTCAATGGCGGTGAAATGCCAGAGTTTGGTACCGGAAAATTTGATGTGGCATTTGAGAATGAAGTGGTAAAACTGAGCAAAGACGGCGAAATATCTGCACCATTTCACACAGCATTTGGAATACATATTCTAAAAAGAATTTCTTATGCACCAACACCAGCGGATATCACAGATGATGCGTTGCAATTTGAATTAAAGCAAAAATTGTCGCAAGACGATCGAATCAAAATTGCGAAAGATAAATTCGCCAAAGACATCAAAGTTAAAATCGGATTAAAAATTGTGGCTACTGTAAAAAATGCAGACATCCTGCGTTATGCAGATACGGTGATGTTGGATATGGAAATGCCTGATATTACAGCCACTACGCCCATCAGCAATAAAACAATATTAACCTTTGCAAAAGGAAGCGCAAACGGACAAGCATGGTTGGAATTTGTAAGAGAATTTAAATCCAATCCGGAGCTATACAAAGGGGAAACCAACAAGGAAATCTGGGAAAAGTACATCAGTTTAACCGCTTTGGATTATTATAAAAAGCATTTAGAGGAATACAATACAGATTTCAAATACCAGTTACAAGAATTTAAGGAAGGCAACTTGTTATTTGAAATAATGGAAAAAGAGGTGTGGTCAAAAGCTTCAAAAGATACGGTTGGCTTGGAGCGATATTATGCAGCCAATAAGCAACGCTATATATGGGGTGAGAGTGCAGATGTATTGATTTTAAATTGCGTAACAGAAGCGCTCGCCAAACAAACATTGGATAGTTTGAAATTGGGAAAATACTGGAAAGATTTGGTTGATGTGAAACAAGGAGAGTTACAAGGAGATAGCGGTAGATTTGAAATTGCACAAATAGGTGGAGATGCACAAGCGCCAGTAGGAACCTATTCTGCCATTACCAACAATGCAGATGGAACGGCAACGTTTATATACTACTACAAGCAATATTCTAATGGCGACCAACGCAATTTTGCAGATGCACGCGGCATGGTGATTAACGATTATCAAGCGGTAGTAGAAAAAAATTGGTTGGATGCCTTGAAGAAAAAATATCCTGTAAAAGTAAGTGAGGCGCTGCTTAGTCAAATCATTAAAGAGAGCAAGTAGAGCAGAAAGTAGTTTTGTATTGTAGATGGTTTGAACGATAAATTTTTATATTGAAAAAATAGATTTTGCCTGTTGGATGACAGGCATTTTTTTTGGGGGGGATGTTGTTGGAGGTGATGATTATTTAGATTATGCAATATTGCAATATTGTAATATTACGTGATCTCAACTCAAACAGCCAAATATTTCCACTAATCTTTCTTCAGTGCCCAAACACGCCATTGCTTCTGAAAAAATCTGTTCTTTGCTATCGCCAGTTGTGACGAAAAACGCCTTACAATGTGGATTGAAATACTACATCATAGCTTAGGATAAGGGAATTTAAAGCATTATCCCACCGTTTTTTTACATCGGCCTGCTGTTTTTTTCTTCAAAAATCTTGTGTAAAAAACTTAGTAAAAAATGCTAAATAAATTAGTGTGCATAAAAATAATCCCCTACATTTGTATTCGCTTATACATTTACAAACAAATTAGATACATCATTTAAAACAAAGAAAACATGAGCAACGTAGAAAAATTAAAAGCATTAAAACTTACGATGGACAAGATTGACAAAGACTTTGGAAAAGGGTCTGTCATGATGATGAATGAAAGAACAGAAATTGAACAAGGCGTTATTTCAACCGGTTCAATTGGGTTAGACGTAGCGTTGGGAATTGGTGGTTTACCCAAAGGTCGTGTGATCGAAATTTATGGTCCAGAATCTTCCGGTAAAACAACGTTGGCAACACATATCATTGCAGAAGCACAAAAAAAAGGTGGCATTTGCGCATTCATAGATGCAGAGCATGCTTTTGATAGCAACTACGCTAAAAAACTAGGTGTTGATATCGATAATTTATTGATTTCTCAACCCGATTATGGTGAACAAGCTTTAGAAATTGCCGACAGACTAATTTTATCTGGCGCTTTAGATGTTGTTGTAATCGACTCCGTTGCTGCCTTGGTTCCTAAAAGTGAACTCGAAGGTGAAATGGGCGATAGCAAAATGGGATTACATGCCAGACTCATGAGTCAAGCATTAAGAAAATTGACAGCCACCATTTCAAAAACAAACAGCTGTTGCATTTTCATCAATCAATTAAGAGAAAAAATTGGCGTAATGTTTGGCAACCCCGAAACCACTACCGGCGGTAACGCACTAAAATTTTATGCATCGGTTCGTTTAGATATCCGTAGAATGACCCAAATCAAAGATGGCGACGAAGTAGTAGGTAATCACATCAAAGTAAAAGTGGTAAAAAACAAAGTTGCACCTCCATTCCGTCAGGCAGAGTTCGACATTATTTATGGCGAAGGCATTTCCAAAGTTGGAGAAATCATCGACATGGGCGTTGAACTTGGCATCGTACAAAAAAGTGGCAGCTGGTTTAGCTACAACAATGACAAAATGGGTCAAGGTCGCGAATCTGTAAAGCAATTGTTGATCGACAACCCTGAAATGGCCAACGAAATCGAAGCCAAAATCAGAGAGAAAATCAAAGAAATGCAAGCATAGTTAAACCTTGCTGCTCGATTTACACTAAACTGTTTACGTTTTTGTTTTATTTGTGGTTAGTAACGCATTGCTCCAACTCAAGGGTTGGAGCAATGCGTTTTATATATATGCTCCTATACAATTATTCGCATCGAAAATTCCACGTGCTCTTCAACACAAAATTGCATACCAAAATAGTTTTTCGATTTTTCGTAGGCATATCAGCTATGCAGCATCAGTAAATGCAAACATCAATTGATTCATTTTTATTCATCTTCATTATTTATTAAGGACCTTATGCGCATTTTTTGATTTTTCATTTACCACTCCATCAGATTTATCCTAATTTGCAAACCTAAACTTTCGAATTGAAGCATCATATAAAAGCGCACCTAGCATTATTGGGTACAAACGTATTTTTTGCCATCAATTTTACTGCAGTAAAATATCTTTTCAATGGTGAATTTATGCAGCCTTTTGGTTTAAACTTTGCCAGAATGCTTGGCACCACCATGCTGTTGTGGATTCTTTTTTTATTCAATCCCAAAAAAGAAAAAATCCAAAAACTGCACTATAAAAGATTCGCTATTTGCATGATACTTGGCATTGTTGTCAATCAATTACTTTTCATCAAAGGTCTTTCCCTTACGTATTCTATTCATGCTTCCTTGTTAATGCTAACTACACCAATTTTCATTACCATCATCGCGGCTTGGTTATTGAAAGAATCCATTAACGCCAACAAAATCATAGGACTGATCTTAGGCCTATCCGGAGCAGCAACACTTATACTCGCCCGACACAATTCAGGCAATGGAATGAATGTAGTACTAGGCGATATTTTTGTAGTAATCAACGCCATCTGTTACTCCTATTATTTTGTATTGGTGAAGCCGCTGATGAAACGATACAATCCCATCACCGTTATCAGAACATTGTTTACATATGGAACCATTTGTGCATTGCCATTTTGCTGGACAGAATTTTCGAGCACACCTTGGCAGCATTTTACGACAGAAGCATTTTTTATTTTGGGACTCATTGTATTTGGTGGAACCTTTTGTGCTTACTTATTCAACTTGTATGGCATCAAACATCTAGGTCCATCTGTATCGGGAGCATACATTTATTCGCAGCCCTTATTTGCCAGTATCATAGCTATGATTTTTCTTGGCGAATCATTCGAAATATATAAAGTTATTGGAGCTATCTTGATTTTTTCGGGTGTTTTTCTAGCCAACAAAACAAAACCAAATCAAATAGAAACCGAAGATGTTTAACATAGAAACTGTTACACAACCAAGCAATTACAAACAAGCGGCTCTGCTTTTTTCTGCCTATGCCAATGGCTTAAACATTGATTTGTCTTTTCAACATTTTGAATCAGAATTAGAAACACTTAATCTCATGTATGCGTTACCGTTTGGGATGATATTTTTATGCAAACATCAGGATACTTATGTTGGTTGTGTAGCTGTTAGAAAGATAGATGCTCAGATTGCAGAATTAAAAAGAATGTACGTTCTT
>CAIQHJ010000100.1 GCA_903871575.1 uncultured Bacteroidota bacterium | reverse complement strand
GCTCTTTGATATAAAGAAACCAATTCGTTCTTTTTAATTTCTTTCATGCTTGGCGATAATTTCGCAGAATCTTTTACAAAGATGCTGTCTTTATCTCCCAACTCTTTCATCATGTCTTGTCCTTGTTGTGCCAATGATGCTTGATATTCCTTCAACTCTGCATCTGCTTTTTCTGCTTCAGGCATTACTCCAATCAACTCGTCTGTGCTGATGTATCCAATTTTGTTTTGTGCATTTGCTCCAAATCCAATCAAAGCCAACGCAGCTACTGCGAACATTTTTTTCATTTTTTTCTTCTATTTAGGTTTTATTATTTGTGTTAAGTACTCAAAAAATACAGCATTATTTCACACCCATACTCTTCAGAATCTCTTCGCTTTTATCCAATTTTGGGTCCGCAAATATAATGGTTATTCCTTCACTTTTGTCGAGTACAAAATCATATTGCTTTTCTAAAGCCATTTTCTGTACAGCATTGTAGAGTTTGTCTTGAACAGGCTTCACCAATTCTTGTCTTTTTTTAAACAAATCTCCTTCAAAACCATAGCGCTTTCTTTGCAAGTCTCTCAATTCCTTTTCTTTATTAAAAATCTCGTCTTCTCTCTTCTTTTTCAAGTTGTCTGGCAACATCACTTGCTCGGCATCAAAATCTTTTACGAGTTTGTCTATGGCAACTTGTTTCTGATCTATCTCTTGTTGCCACAACTCACTAAACTGATCTAATTTTTTTTGTGCCTCGGCATATTCGGGCATTTTCTCCAAAATGAATTTTGAATCGATAATAGCATAGCGCTGCGCTGCTGCTGTAAATGAGAAGAGTACAAAGCATAACGCTGCAATTGTTATTTGCTTCATGTTGATGATGTTTATTTGTTTATTTTATTCTGCTTCCTGACCGAGCATGAACGTAAATTTAGCGGCTCCTTTCAAACCTGTTGTTTCATTAATTCGATCCAATCCTACACCATAATCAAATCCAAGCAAACCAAACATGGGTAGGAAAAAGCGCATACCCACACCGGCCGAACGGCGCAATTTAAATGGATTGTAATCTTTGAATGAGTACCAACCATTGGCTGCTTCAAAAAATGCCAATCCGTAAATGGTACTGCTTGCGCTTGTACTAAATGGATAACGCATCTCCACTGTGTATTTATTAAAAATAGTGAAATACTGTGAAGGACTTATGCCATCGGGGTTCACTTTAGGATTCGAGTTGCTGTACACTGGAAAACCTCTGTGCGCAATGATATCGTAACCCAACAAAGCCTGTGTATTGCTTAATCCAGCATCGCCTACTTGAAAACGCTCAAATGGAGAAATATCTAATTTGGTATTGTATCTGCCGATGAAACCAAATTTTGCAGCAGCTTTTAAAATGAATTGTCTGTTTTTTTCCGCACCTCTTGCCCTTCCAATTGGCGTATACCACTCACCGTTGAAACGCCACTTGTGAAACTCTGGCAACTCATATTTGTTTGTTGTATTTGAATTGATGCCCAACAAAGAATATGGAAGTGTAAATTGACCACTCATAGAAAAATTTGATCCACTTGTTGGGAAGATAGGATTTGGACCAGCCGAACTCCTTATCAATGCCAATTTCAAACTAATGTTGGTAGAATTTCCATTGCTGAAGCCACTGAAAATTTGACCATAATTTCTTAGTTTGTACTGTTGAAAATTCAACGAATAAATCAAATTGAAATAATCATCTGGCCATTTCAATTGTTTACCCAAAGAAACGCCTATACCCACTGTTTTTACATACGAAGTGTCGCTGCATGATTTACAATAATTCCCGTAAGGGTCGATGGCATTAGAATATTTGGTATTGTAATAATTTATGGAGAACGAGTTTCTTTTCTTACCGCCGAGCCAAGGTTCAGTAAAAGAAAAATTATATGAACGATACGCTCTTCCATTGGATTGAATACGCAAACTCAATTTTTGTCCGTCGCCCGATGGCAAAGGATCCCAGGTAGATTTGCTGCCAATGTTTTTTATCGAAAAATTATTAAATGTTACGCCCAAAGTACCAGTTAAACCAATTCCGCCGCCAAAACCTGCCGACAACTCCAATTGATCTGATGACTTTTCTTCCACTTCCCAATTGATATCAACCGTACCATTATCTGAATTGGGAACCACATTCGGATTGATTTTTTCTGGATTAAAAAATCCCAGTTGCGATAGCTCTCTTTGCGTACGGATAATATCGGCTCTGCTGAATTTCTGACCAGGAAGCGTGCGCATTTCTCTTAGGATAACATAGTCTTTTGTTTTGTCATTTCCCGAAACAGTGATTTTGCCATATGTGGCTTGTGGACCTTCTGTCATTCTAATTTCAAAATCGATGGTATCGTTGTACACGGCTGTTTCTACCGGATCCAATCTGTAAAACAAATATCCATCATCTTGATATAAGCTACTGATATCGCCACCTTCGGCAGACAATTGCTTACCCAATCTTTTATTCAACAACTCTAAATTGTACACATCGCCTTTTTCTATGCCTAGCAAAAGATTGAGCAATGAGTCTGAATATTTTGTATTGCCTCTCCACCCAATATTGCCAAAATAATATTTATGTCCTTCATTTACTTTAATGTGAATATCCAAGTTGCCTTTGTTGTTGATGATCTGTGTATCGGCAACCAAAACGGCATCGCGCAAACCTTGTGCATTGTAATAATCCAGTACTTTATCTTTGTCTTCCTGATATTTAATTTCGCTGAATTTAGATCCGCTGAATGCTTTGAATCTTACATACGGATCCAATAAGACTAACGTTCTAGTTGGATAAAAATAACCTCTTTCTTTTAAGTATTGTTGAACTGTCAATCCTTTGGATGTATCGCCATATGGACTAACGGCATTGTCTGGAAACAAAGTAAAACGCATCATTTCTTTTGTTCCTTTCATTTGTTTTTTCAACTTATTGTCTTCTACAATTTCATTTCCACTAAAGTTGATAGAATTGATTTTTACTTTTGTTCCTTTGTTGATGGTGAATGTCAAACTAACGCCATTGCTGATGCCTTCAATGATGGATTGTTTGGTATCAATGGATATATTTCTGTACCCTTTTTCATAGTAAAACTTGCGAATGGCTTCAACGGCACTCAATTGCATGTTTTCTGTAAGGACCCTATCTTTCAACAATCCCAACTTCGGTTCCAAATCGTCTTTTTCACCTTTTCTGATGCCTTCCAATTTAAAGTCAATCAATCTGGCGCGTTCGGTAATATCAATTAAGATGTAGATATTGGTTTCTTCCAACTTGGTGATGCTGATATCTACTTTAGAAACCAAGCTTTGTTTCCATAATTTAGCGATGGCTTTACCAAAAACATCAGAACCCGGCAACAGAACTTTATCGCCAACAGCCATTCCTGAAATAGAACTGATTAAAGCAGGGTCAAACGCTTTTGCGCCTTTCACTTCAATGGCTGCAATCGTGTATGCTTTGGGATATTTCGTGTTGAAAATTTCCTGTAATGCCGGATTGATGGAGACGGGAATTGTGTCGTTTTGTGCCCAAACCTGCTGACATGCCATTATCAAGACAGTCAAGATAACATAGTTTCTAAAAATCCTCTGCATCAATTGTTTTTTTGTGTGCGGCAAATTAAGCCCATTAATTAAAACTATTTGTTAAATGAATGGTAGCGGATGATAACGCTTGATTCATTTCTATTTGTTTTCTTGTATTTGTGCGCCTGTTTTTCCAAATCTTCTTTCTCTACTTTGAAAATCGAGGATAGCTTCGTATAGATTTTCTTTTCTAAAATCGGGCCATCTGGTTGAAGTAAAATACAATTCGGTATATGCAGATTGATACAATAAAAAATTGCTGATGCGATGCTCACCACTGGTTCTGATCATCAATTCTGGGTCGGGGAACTTTGCAGTTGATAAATATTGTGAAAATAAATCCTGGTTGATTTGATCTAGTTGGATGTTGCCAGATAAGGTGTCTGCAGCTATTTTTTTGGCGGCTTCTACAATTTCCCATCTGCTGCTATAGCTCAGCGCCATGATCAAATTCAAACCGGTATTTTGTGCTGTGTCAGCGATTGCGATTTGCAATTCAGATTGTGCATGTGCGGGCATCATATCGGTTGCGCCAATTACATGTAATCTGATGTTGTTTTTATTGAGAGAAGGCACTTCTTTTTTGATGGTGTCAACCAGCAGTTCCATCAAACCAATGACTTCATATTGAGGTCGATCCCAGTTTTCGGTGCTAAATGCATATAATGTAAGATAATGAATGCCCAGCTCGGCAGCGCCCTCCACAATATTGCGAACACTTTCAACTCCATGCAAGTGGCCAAACAGTCGGTCTTGTCCTTGCTCCTGCGCCCATCTTCCATTACCATCCATTATGATGGCGATGTGCTCGGGTAGTTTGCTGATGATGATAGCGTCTTTTTTGCTCATGAAAAGATGATGTAATCCAATATTGATGGGCAAAAGTAACGAAATTGAACGAAAGTTAATCGACTTCTATGTGGTTGTTTTTTCTACCTGTATCTGCAGTCGTTTGTTGTCAATAAAAAACCTGCTGATAATTTCAGCAGGTTGACGTATCGTTTGGTTTGAATTGTTTAGTTAGATGTTGGGCAACGATAAGAGCCAATGTTGAAGGAGATGCCAATTTCTGCAATTACATATTGGTCTTTTTGTTTGCTCCATCCACGTTGTCTGCCTTCTACATTACTCAATTGATTTCCTGGAAGTGTTTCATATGAACGGTCTTGTAACAAATAAGCTACTGAAGGAACATAAGGTGCGCCAGGCGTGTAGGCTTGGTCTGTTGGGAAACAATCTGGTCTTTCGGGGTCGTTAGGAATTGTAGTTAGATAATTGGTAGCATAGGTTGTACTCACATCATCTAAATAATCTGTAGTGGTAAACCTTTGTGTAATTTCAAAGCTGATGTTTACTTTAGGATTCAAGCTGTATTTTACACCAACACCAAAAGGAACACACACAGACATTAAGCTATATGGCGTTCTTCCCATATAGCCCGACTGTTGGCCTTCTGTACCGATTGGCTGTAAATAATGTTTTGTTCCGTCTAAAAAAGTATATGGGTCGAAGCTGAAAAAGCCAACGCCCAATGTAACATATGGTGTAAAACCATAGTTGAGGTCTGTTGGAATAAATTTGTAAAAATTAAAATCACCTTGTACGGCAAACTCAAAAATGTTGGAATTGAAACTCAAGTTTCTAGCTCTTTGGTAATCGTTTGTTTTGTTGTATTCATCGCTGTAACCAACTTGAGCATATCTTCCTGCAACTCTCAAGCCTACATAGTCGCCAAATTGTTTACGAAAGAAAAGTCCAAATGAAGGTTTGGGTTTGCTTAATCCTGTTCTGGTATTTAGGTCGCCAAAGTAATGAGCGGCTCCAATTGAAAATCCAAATTCGCCTTTTTGTTCGTAACTGTAATTGGTTTGGGCTAGCGTTGCACTTTCCAAAGCAAATAAAAACACAAATGAAAGAATGATACGATTCACGGATGTTAAGTTTTAAGGTATAAAATTAAGTGGTAAAGTTAATACAACCTTACGTTTCAAGTTTTTTCTTTTTCGTTCAACTATTTCAAGTAACGATTTTTTATTGAACAATTCAAACTTGTTGAATTTTTTAACAGCTATTTGTTAATTTTCACGATGCGCAATCCAGCACTCATGATGTGCTTCAACGGGTTGTCGCGCATAATTTGATAAAGCCTAAAATGATACGCTCCCTTTTTTTGAAAACCAAATGGTGAGCCAGGAATGAGCTTTCTTACTTCCCAAATATCATCCATTCCAACGCCATCCCAGCCATTGGCATCCGAACCCAATCCCAAATTAATTTTTTGAAACCTCATAGAATCACCTGGCTGCTGCAACCCAATATTCAACCAAATATTGTTGTATAGATATGCATCGGTGTGCCTCAACACAAGATAAACATTGTATGATGCGGTTGTATCGGAAATATCAAAACTGCCTTCACTTGCAAAATCGGCATTCCATGCTTGCTTTGGGATGCTGTTGTTTTTTTCAAAAACATCCATCGATGTACAGCCAGACAATATCATGGATATAATGGCGATAATCAATACTATTTTTCTAACCGAATAATCATGATTTTTAAAATACATAGCATGTCAGTTTACAACACATTCAAGATTTGCTCTTTGGCTTTTTCCAATTCATCTTTCATCATCACCACACATTTCTGAATATCCACGTCATATGCTTTGCTGCCAGTGGTGTTTATTTCTCTTCCAATTTCTTGCAACAAAAAAGATAATTTTTTTCCTTTGCTTACTTCTGCGCTGTTTACAATTTCATTGAAATATTCACAATGTTGTCGCAAGCGAATTTGTTCTTCGTGAATATCAATTTTTTCCATGTAGTATATCAACTCCTGCTCCATTCTATTTTTGTCGATGTTTTCCTGACCTACATGTTCGTTGAGCAATTTGTTGATTTCATCTTTTATACGAACCATTCTGTTGGGTTCAAATTTTAAAATGGCTTCTTCCTGTAAATGAATTTGTTCAATTCTGTTTTTCAAATCTTTTTCTATGGATAATCCTTCTTCTACACGGTGTGCATTGAGTTCTGCAATAGCGGCATTCAATACGGTTGTGAATACAGCAAAGTCTTTATCATTCATAACATCGGTACTTGGATTGACAACTTCTGGCAATCTAAGCAATGACGACAGCACTGCGTTGGTATCGATATTCAGTTCTTTAGCCAACACATCAATTTGTTGGTAATATGCTTTTATTAAATCGGTGTTGATGATGACTGGTTTTGTTGCTCCATTTTGTTTTACTTGAATGTAGCAATCTATTGTGCCTCTAACCAATTGTTCTTGTAAGATGTTTCTGATGTCAAACTCAAATGATTTTAAAATGGGCGGAAGTTTCATTTGCAATTCAAACTGTTTTCCATTTAACGCTTTGATTTCAACTAAAAATGTTTTGTCGCCAGCAGTCTGCTCTGCTCTTCCAAAACCTGTCATTGACTTTAACATGTGTACATATTTCACGCAATATAAATTATTTGTTTTGATGTTTGATTTTTATCGTTGTGTTGAATGCGCAATTGCAAAGATTGTAATGAAAAACCTGACGAGAAACAGGATATGCTAAAAAGAAAAAAGCCCGACTTGTTCAGCCGGACTTTAATATATGGATGGGTTAGTAAGTACTGGGAATAAATTCCCTTCCACAATATTAAAAATAATTTCTTCATTGAAAAAAAAATTATGAATCTATTTTATCAACATTTTAAAATGCGTTGTGGATAAACGAAATAAATGATAGTATATTTTTGATGTGCTTGATGCAATTTAATGTGTGATGAATAAAATTGCATTCGATTGAAAGTATAGTAAATACAGTACTTACAGCGAATTTGAAAAATCATTTTCTGCAAAATGAAATGGCATTTTATTTTAAAAAAATTGCGAACTGATTTGAAAATAAATTCTAAAAAAATAATTGCATTTTTTGAAAATAGTTGGATAAAAAAGTTTGTGACTTAAAAATAAAAGGCAATTGAAAATTCAATTGCCTTTTTAAATGAAATTATTTTTTGGTTATTGTGCTTGAATAAATTGAGCTTCAGCATTGATGTAAACATCTTCACTCAACAATACGCCGCCAGTTTCTAAAGGTGCATTCCAAATCAAACCAAAATCATTGCGATTAATTTTTGCAGAAATTTCAAAAGCTGTTTTGGTTTGACCCCATGGATCTTTTGCTAATCCTGTAGACAATACATTTAATTCAACAGACTTTGTTGTTTCTTTTATGGTAAGATTTCCAGTTACCGTAAATTGATGATCACCAACTTTAGTGACGGTCGTGCTTTCAAATTTTAAAGTTGGAAATTGCTCGGCATCAAAAAAGTCTGCACCTTTTAAATGACCATCTCTTTGTTCATTGTTTGTGGTGATCGAAGCAATTTGTGCTTCAAAATGAATCTTTGCAGTTGACAAATCATCACCTTCGGTAACTACAGATGCAGTGAAAGCAGAAAACTGTCCTTTCACATTGCTCAGCATTAAATGACGTACTTTAAATCCAACCTCTGAATGTGAGGCATCAATGTTCCATGTTGTTGTTGACATAATATTTTATTTTTAAACGCAAATATAATTACATGCTATACATTTGCAATCAGTTACCTTTTGGGATACTAATATACTATTTGTAAGCAATGTCTAAAACAGTGTGTTTTGAGTCAAAATAAAATTATTGTTAACTGTCCTTTTCGATATACTTTGCAGATATTACAAGGTAAATGGCGTTTTGCTATCATTTATAGTTTGCTAAAAAAAGGTACGTTGCGTTTTAAAGAATTGGAAAGAGATATAGAAGGCATTACTCCGAGAATGCTGATCAAAGAATTAAAAGAGTTGGAAAAGGAGAAAGTGGTTAGAAGAAAAGCATACGCAACGGTTCCCCCAACAGTTGAATACACGTTAACTGCTTATGGCATTACCTTAGAGCCCATCATTCAATCAATGCATCATTGGGGCTTGAGTCACATTGAAAAAATAAAACCTTCAAAAAAATAAATTACAATTATGCAATTCCCTTCTCCTGTTGCTGTACAATGGATAGCCGATTTGATTGGCGCTACCATTATTGGAAACCAATCTGGCATGGCTACTGGCATTAATGAAATACATAAAGTCGGTCATGGTGATTTGGTTTTTGTAGACCATCCAAAATATTATGAAAAGTGCATGAACAGCGATGCAACTTTCATCATCATCAATAAAGCATTAGACGCTCCAAACGGAAAAGCGTTGTTGGTTGTAGACAATCCATTCGAAGCGTATTGTAAAATTGTAGAACATTTTAGGCCGTTTGTGCCACCTGTAGGAATGATTAGCAACACCGCTGTAATTGGCGAAAACACTACCATTTATCCAAATGCATGTATAGGAAATCATGTTTCCATTGGAAGTCATTGTATCATTTATCCAAACGTAACCATTATGGATCATTGTATCATTGGCGACCATGTTGTGATACAAGCCGGAACAGTAATTGGAAGCAATTCTTTTTATTACAACTGCAAAAAAGATCGGGAAGTATGGTATAAAAAAATGCCAGATTGCGGAAGGGTACTGATAGAAGATTTTGTTGAAATTGGTGCAAATTGTACGATAGACAGAGGTGTAAGTCATGACACCATCATCGGCAAGGGTACAAAAATGGATAATATGATTCACATAGGCCATGATACTGTTGTAGGAAAAAATTGTTTGATGGCTGCACAGGTTGCTATTGCCGGCGTTGCTACGTTAGAAGATGGCGTAACCCTTTGGGGCCAAGTGGGTGTAAGCAAGACATTGACTATTGGCGCCAATGCTGTGGTATTCGCACAAAGCGGTGTTGGCGGGGATTTAGAAGGAAACAAAGTTTATTTTGGATCACCCGTTCAAGATGCGAAAACCAAGCAAAGGGAATTGGTTTGGGTAAAACGCATTCCTGAAATCTGGGAAAAAGTAATGGGCAAATAACCGGTTTCGCCAATTTAATTAAGGCATAAAATCATAAGGCAATGCATCTCCCATTTTTAACCAAGACCAATATCCGCTTAATGTGATTTCATTTTGATCAAAATAAAATCCATTGCTTTCAATCTCAACATTCCCTTCTAATGGAAAGATTAGTGTAGAGAATTGAAAATCTGTCGGCTCCTCCAAATTGGCTTTTATATAATCTGGCGTCGGCTTGTCTTTTTTGTACAACACACCTATTCGCGGTTGTTTGGGTTTTATGGTAACGCTCGCACTACTGTCCTTTGTAGCATATCCCATATTCGAATACACATCTTTGATTTTGAAAGCCTCATCTTTATTATTGAGCTGAAGAATAAGCTGAAGTTCGTATCCCTCTTTTTCTAATTGTTTGTTATAAAAACTGCGCATAAAATGCAGTGTTGATCCATAATATGCTTTTTCTCTTGCAGCTTTCCAACTTGATTTTTGAGCTTCGGTACTATCTTTCATGTCTTCAAATAACGGATATCCTGTAAACACGCTCAATTCTGAATTGTATTCATGAACAAAGGAGTCCAATTCATATTTTATCGTATACCCAAGGGCGTTATTTTCTATTACAATTGGCTGCTCCGCCAAAACTTTCAACCTTCCTTTTCTTTTTGAATAGAAAAACTTCAATACTTCCGGATTGCGAATGGAACACTGTTCACTATTTTTTGTTTTACCAATGAATTCTTCCAGAAAAAAGTTGCCATATTTCTCCCATCCATTTTTTACTTCACCTGTAGATACAATGGCAACATCACCCATCAATTTTTCTTTGGTCGTTAAAGCAAATGATAATGGCATTGCAGCATTGTTGTTGGAAACCCTTTCAGATTGTGTATTGAAACCGGTATAACTAACCACCAAGCTATAGCCGCCATTGGGCAATGCCAATACAAATTTTCCATCTTGATCTGTAACGGTTCCCAATGTGGTATTCTCTGCAAAAACAGATGCTCCTTGCAAAGGCGTTTTTGCATCGGCGCTGAGCACCATACCAGTCACATAATAATAAGTTGATTGGGAAAACGCACATACAGAAAGAAATGCAAAGCAAAAACTCAATAACGTTTTATACATACAAATAACATTTGATTTTCGAAAAAACGAAAATATGCTATTGATTGTTAAGTTTTTGTTTCAATTTTTCGCAAGTAAACTCGATGGTGTCTTTCATGCTTCGATATGTAAACTGTGGGAGCGCTTGTAATAATTTTTGATTGTCGAATTTAACGATGGCCAATGCCGTGGATGCGGTTTCTTTTGTAACCAATGGTTCTTTCTGCGAAAAAATGCCTTTGAATTGTTCCAATCTCCAAACCAGACCGGCAAGTGTATGGGTGATTTTATATTTTGGACGTGGTTTATGAAGAGCATCAGCAATCATAAAAAAAATATCTCTGTACAATTCATTTGATGCATTTAGGATAAATTTTTCAGCTGAAATTTTCGATTCTGCGAGCATGATCATGGATAATGCGACATCGCGCACATCTACAAATCCGTTTACGCCTTCGGTGTACCAGGCAAATCCATCATGAATATTTTTGAAAATGGCAGTTGAACCCTCCCATTTATTTCCTGGACCTAAGATAATACTTGGGTTGACAATAGCAGCATTCAACCCTTCGGCTATGCCTCTCCAAACTTCCAACTCACCAAGGTATTTGCTATGACCATATACACTGTTTTTTGCATCATCAGTCCACTCTATCGTCTCATCAATAATTTTTCCTTGCGTAAATTTTCCCAATGCGGCAATTGAACTTACGTGAATAAACTTTTCAACATCTGCAAGCAATGCGGCATTCACCATATTTGCCGTGCCTTCTACATTTATTTTATATAGCCTAGATTTGTTTTGAGGTGCATAACTTATAAATCCTGCACAATGGTAAACGATGTCAACATTTTCCATCACTGCTTCTAGTCCAATTACATCCAAAATATCGCATTCCGCTATTTCTAAATTTTCGTGGTTAATAGATAAGGGGGATTTATTGACGATTGCTTTTACTTTTTCTCCTTGTTGCAATAGTTGACGAATCAATTCATTGCCTACTAATCCGGAGCCGCCGGTAACGAGGATGGATTTTGTAGCACTATGATGATTGTGTCCGTTCATTTTTTATCATTTGCAATCTTGGGAATATAGTTGGGATTGGATTTAAAGTGACAATCCTTAGATACGATAACTTCTTATTTTGCTATTGTGTTGATGTGATTAAGTGTGTTTATTTATTGGTGATATTGTAGATTTTGCAATATTGCAAAATTGCAATTATGTAATATTACGTCCATGGAAATGAAACAACCAAATATTTTAACTAATGTTTCTTCAGTTCCAATTCTTTGTCAATTTTTCAAACCATTCAACACAAAATAAGCCTATACCATCAACATTGTTTAGCTATACCTATAAAAACCATTTCCTGTCTTCTTGCCCAAATCACCATCTTCCACTTTCTTTATTTGCATCGCCGCAGGCTCAAATCTTATTTCTTTATCAAAGGCTTCATATAAAGAGGTGGTAACTGCTAAATTAATATCGTTGCCTATTAAATCCATCAATTTAAATGGTCCCATTTTAAAGCCAGATGCCTCCATCATGATGTCAACATCCTCAATGGTTGCAAAACCCAATTCAACAATTTTCATGGCTTCTAAATAATAATGTCTGGCAACTCTATTTACGATAAAACCAGGTGCATCAATACAAAGCACTGGCGTTTTTTTGAGGTTGATACAAAGTTGCATCAGTGTAGAAATTACATCATCAGATGTTTTATCGGCCTTAACGACCTCTACCAATTTCATAATTTGAGCAGGATTAAAAAAATGCATGCCTGCAACACGTTCTGGGTTGACAATACCATCTTGCAAAAGATTGATAGAAAGAGAAGAAGTGTTGCTGGCAAAAATAGTTGTTGGGTGATTAAAGACAGCCAATTGATTAAATACATCAATTTTAATGGATGGCTTTTCAACAATGGCTTCAATAATTAATGGTGAGATGCAATCGTTGATATGTTGTGTGTATATGAGTCGTTGAAGTATTTCTGATTTTTCAGTTGTCGAAATTTTATTTTTCTCTACAAGTATTTCGAGGTTTTTATTGATGCTGGATGCGGCGTTGGCCAACACAGATTCATTGGTATCAAACAAAATGGTATCAAATCCATTTTGAGCAGAACAAAGAGCAATACCACTTCCCATGGTGCCTGCACCGGCTACACAAATTTTGTTTATCATGGTACAAATGTAAAAACTACCCTCTTCATTTCCGTTTTTAATTTCTGCAAGTTTAATTCTATTGCAAAAAAAATCCCCATTAAAATGGGGATTTTATGTAAGCCTATTTTTAAATTAATTTAAGCTGTTCAACAAGCTGCCTAATGTTGGTTTTTTTGGCGCTTCTGGAACTGCAGGTACTGCTGGTGTTTCATCCATTTGTTTGATGATGATTTCTTTTTTGATTTCTTCTTTCTTTGGACTTGGGCTGCAAGTTGTGCATGGCAACAAAGGATAGAATACATCTGCGTTGGTCATTCTGTATGCAGCTGATGTATCGTTGGTAAATTTAGATTTGTCTTTTTTGATTACAAACAACAAATTGTTGTCTCTAAGCAATTGTTCTGTTTTGGTTCCTTCAGTTGTAGTTAAATATTCTAATTTGTCTGCGCCATCAAATACGATGAATAAATCTTGGTATCCTGGCATGTAGTTCATTTTGTTTTTGCCTTTTTCAATTCCGTTATCGTTTACATTTTCGGTAGGAACTTCCATATTCAACAAACGGTATTTGTATTGAACAGCTCTGTGACCGTTTGCTTGAGCTGAAAATACGTTGTATGGTTTTGCGCCTAGTTTTGCAACAACCTCTGTATAGGTCATTCCTGCTGATAAATCAGCTACTGCTTCTACAGAGATAAATCTATCTACTTTGGTTGTAGGTCCACTATACACTTCAACCACATCAGTTGTTACGGGTGCTGCAACAGTTGTTGCCTGTGTTGCTGAACATGACTCATTCAAAATTGAAACAGCTATCAAACCAGCTGCTACAAGGATTGCATTTTTTTTCATTTGTTGTTTTTTAATTGTTATGATTGGTTTAAATAAGTTGTGAATTTAAAATCCATACGCAGTGCCTGTAATTTTCGATCCCGATCTAACTCCAACGATTTGATCTCCCACGATTTCAACGTTTCCTTTGGTATTGTTGGATTCCAATATCAACACCAAATGCGCACCCAATTTCGCAGCTTCTCTCTTGATTGATTCAACAGATTTTTCCTTTAATTTCTCTTGTTTAGAAAATACAGACCCTTCATTGCTTGATGTTACATATCCTTTTTCAAACAAGTTTTTTACTTTGTTAATATCCGAAGTGATTTGAACTTTTTCCCAATCTAAATCTGTAATCTTTACAACCGGTTGGATATATTGATTGGAGCCATCGGTAAACTTTATCTCCGATAATCTTTGTAAATACGTGGTTGTTAAAAATCTACCGCCTACTATATATTGAACTTTATCATTTTCAATTGACTTAATTACACAAGCCACAACTTCTCCATTTGCTTTAATAATGGTGTCTTTGGCTATAGCTTCCTGACAGATAGAATCCATGCTCACAAGAAAAAACAGCATGAAAACAGATAGCTTTCTTAGTGTTGATGTTGTCATACACTACGAATATACATAAGGAACATTAATCTAATGTTAATTTTTTAAAATATAAAAGCCTTGTAAAATCTTACAAGGCTTTATTTTTGATTTTTTCTAGTTGTTTTACTTCATACTAATCTTTGCTACTGCAATTTTCGACTTTCCTAGGAATCGGTCTTCCTTTCCAACAATAAACAAATCTTTCCCCAAGCCCGAACCCAATCTTGGCATCGCAGTAGGAACATCATCATTGCTAAATAAAATATTGCGTGTATACTTTCCTGTTATCAAATCCAAATCTACTGCATAGCATTCCGATTTTCTGAAGTATGACATTTTTTTAACCCTTTGTCCGAGCTCCAAAGTACTAGCGTTTTTCTTATGGTCATTGAAAATGATGGATACATTGTTGGCGCTAGGCAAAATACCAAAGCCTGCATAAAATGGCATATTGTAAACATCGGAAAAGAAATTCGTACCTACATTAAACGATAAACCTGTTCCGTATGATGAACCATTACTTGATTGAATCACTTCTCTTTGTTCTTTTGGTAAAACGTGCAACCAGGTTATGTTTCCTGCTACATCAATTTTACTCATCATCAAATCTCCACACTCATATACTTGATATGTTGTGGTTGTTGTTCTTCCTGCTCCCATCCCAGCACCACCAGAATAACTGGTAGTAGTGTATGTGTAATGATGATATTTCTCAGCTAAAATTACCAATCCGCCATCGGGCGCATAAATGAAATTTCTAAATCGCAAATACTTTGAAAATCCATCTTCTTCATTCTGAATTTTTTCTAGCTTTTCTCTTTCTCTTCTTTCTGATCTGCTTTCATCGTCTCCATTTTCATCAACTGTTTCATCCAACTTGGTAATTAAACTTGTATTGATTTCTTTTGAGCTGGTACTGACAACCTCGCCACTTTCGGGATTAACCCTTTGAACCAACATACCATTGATTTCTTTTCCTCTTTTGGTGTCGCTATAAAATGCAGCAATAACAATTTCTTTCTTTGGAATCTGTATCACTTTGGTGCTCACCAACCATTTGCCATTTATTACGGTGTTGATTTCTTTCACCATGCTTCCCATTGAGTTGTAAATTCGAATATTATAATTTGAGAAATCGAGGTATCTCGACTTTTTTTTCTTGCCTTCCTGATATTCATAAACACGAGCAATCATCACCACATTTCCATTGCTGGTATACAACACATCTTCTAATTGAAATGTTTTGGGGTCAAATTCGTTTGAGATATAGATTGGCTTCCCAACAATTTTTAAGTTCTCGTCAAACTCTTTTACTTCATAATTGTTTTTTTCTTTTCCTTCGATGCTGCTAACTATAACCATTTTCGAACTATCCGAATTGTAGGTTACATTAAAGTTGATGTCATCTTTTTTATCATCTTTTTGCCAGCTTGCAAATTCTGACCAATCGCCCGACAACTCTCCATCTTGTTTGTTTACCGGTGCAGCAAACAACGTTAATTTCTTATCTCTTTTATTGTATTCTGATGCCAATAAAAACAATTTATTCTTTAAGAAAAAGAATTTTTCATAATCCTTCCCTTTTAATTCTTTATTAAAATCTTGGCGATATTCTTCTGTAAGTCCTTTGTTCAATTTGATTAATGTAGCCGATTCTCTCATCGTTGCTCCAATAACAAAATAAGACTTCAATGCCAAGTGTGATTCTTTTACATAGACGCCCGTGTTGTCTGCATAAATCACTTCTAAATCGGTGCTTCCTCTTCCCATTTTAAATTCTTCACCCCAAGTAACTGCAGCTTTTTGTGCAGTAGCCAAACTGATGCTGCAAATTGCAACCAAAAACAGGATTAGGTTTTTCATTTTGTTTTTTTAGATATTTGAAAATTAAAGTGCTTGTGTAAATTGTTGTAAAAATCGAACATCATTTTCGCTAAACAACCTTAAGTCTTTTACTTGATAGGTTAACATGGTAATTCTTTCGATGCCCATTCCAAAAGCAAAGCCGGTATATTTTTTACTATCAATACCACAATTATCAAGTACGGAAGGGTGCACCATTCCACAACCTAAAATCTCTACCCAACCTGTTCTTTTGCATACGCTACAACCTTCGCCACTACAAATCAAACAACTGATGTCCATTTCGGCACTTGGTTCGGTAAATGGGAAATATGAAGGACGGAAACGAACTTTTACATTTTCGCCAAACATCTCTTTTACAAAAAAATAAAGGGTTTGCTTTAAATCTGCAAAAGATACATTTTCAGCAATGTATAAGCCTTCCACCTGATTAAAAAAGCAATGCGCGCGTGCGCTGATGGTTTCATTTCTATATACTCTACCTGGACAAATAATTCTCAATGGCAATTCCTTTTTTGCCATCTCTCTAATTTGAACGCTACTCGTATGTGTGCGCAACAGCCAATCTGGATTTTGGCTGATGTAAAATGTATCCTGCATATCGCGAGCAGGATGATTTTCAGGAAGATTTAATGCGGTAAAATTATGCCAATCGTCTTCAATTTCTGGACCCTCGGCAACCGAAAATCCCAATCGTTGAAAAATAGAAACGATCTTATTGTGTACAATGCTTATGGGATGTCGGCTACCCAACGCAAATGGTTGTCCCGGCAAACTGGTATCAATTGTATCTGAATTGGTGGTGTCATCAGTTTCAACTGATTGTGATAATGTTTCGAAGAAAGTTTCTGTAAAGATTTTAAACTCATTCAGCAACTGACCGGCTTCTTTTTTTTGATCTGCTGGTACATTTTTCATCTCCCCCATTATCGACTTCACCAAACCTTTTGTACCCAAATATTTTATTCTGAAAGCCTCGAGTGCTTCTTTGTTGGAAACTTGTGTAGCTTCCATTTCTTTTTTGTATTGCTCAATCTGAGCGACCAATTGGTTCATGGCGCAAAGGTAATGTTCAATTGGTAAATTCGATAAAGATGAAATAACTAATTCGAAAAATCGATAACTTTAGATAAAATAATAAAACCATGTCACTTTTTAAATCAGGAAATCCTACACTGTCTGAAAAAAAATTTAGAAGCACCGTCATTGCTACGGATGTAACCGACCTCAATGCCATGACCATCAAAGGCACCATAAATAAATTTGGATTTATGTTGTTGATGTTGATGGGCGCTGCATTTTTCTCATGGAAAGAGTTTACAGAATCTGCCGGAACCAGCTCCAATCTTATGCCAATGGTCATTGGTGGTGCAATTGGCGGATTGGTGATTGCAATCATCATGGTATTTAAACAACAATGGGCACCCTTTTTAGCCCCGCTCTACGCATTATTGGAAGGACTATTTATTGGCGCCATTTCTGCCATGTATAATGCTGCTTTCGAAGGCATCGTTATGAATGCCGTTGGATTGACTTTCGGCGTAGGTATTTCAATGTACTTCCTATACGCATTTCGCATCATCAAAGCTACCGAACGCTTCAAATCTGTTATCATCACTGCCACCATGGGCATTGCGGTATTCTATCTAATCGTAATGGTTTTACATATGTTTGGTATCAACAACATGGCCTTTCTTCACGAAGGCACTACATTTGGAATTATATTTTCGCTTTTCGTAGTTGCAATTGCCGCATTGAATTTGATTTTAGATTTTGATATGATTGAACAAGGTGCTGCAATGGGTGCCCCAAAATATATGGAATGGTATGGCGCTTTTGGATTGATGGTTACTTTCGTTTGGTTGTATTTAGAAATTTTACGCTTGCTCTCAAAAATCAGTAGCAGAGATTAATACGAATAGTGTTTGCATTAGCAATCAACAATAAATAACATATTTATAGAAAGCCGGGATTTTTCTCGGCTTTTTTGTGTTTATTTGAGGATAAAATTATTTGTATGAAAAAAATAAATGCCTTGTTGTTATTTGCGTTTTGCATTAGCCAAAGCGCCATGAGTCAAACCAAACTCATTGAAAAAATTGTAAAGCGTGGAGATGAAATTGTTATTCCTTATGAGAAATATGTTTTGCCAAACGGATTAACCGTAGTGATGCACGAAGATCACAGTGATCCGATTGTGCATGTAGATGTAACTTATCATGTGGGTAGTGCCAGAGAAGAAATTGGGAAAAGTGGATTTGCACATTTTTTTGAACACATGCAATTTCAGGGATCAGACCATGTGGGAGATGAACAACATTTCAAAATCATCACAGCTGCAGGCGGTACTTTAAACGGCAGCACCAATCAAGACAGAACCAACTATTATGAAACGGTTCCCAGCAATCAACTAGAAAAAATGTTGTGGCTCGAAGCAGACAGAATGGGTTTCTTCTTAGATGCTGTTACACAACAAAAATTTGAAATTCAACGCAGCACCGTAAAAAATGAAAGGGGTCAAAACTACGACAATAGACCTTATGGTTTGGTTAACGAATGCAGCAGTAAAAATTTATATCCATATGGACATCCTTACAGTTGGTTAACCATTGGGTATGTGGAAGATTTGAACAGAGTGGATGTGGCTGATTTAAAAAACTTTTTCTTAAGATGGTATGGACCAAACAATGCAACCATTACAATTGGTGGTGACATCAATCCTGCTGCTGCATTGTCAATGGTTGAAAAGTATTTTGGCAGTATCCCAAAATGTCCTGAAGTAACCAAAACAATATTATCGCCAGTACAATTATCTGGTGATAGATATGCTTCATACGTTGATAACTACGCCCGTGTTCCAATGCTGATGAAAACTTATCCAACGGTAGCCAATTATGATAACGACATGGCGCCGTTGTCGTGCTTGGCACAAATACTTGGACAGGGGAAAACATCCATTTTATACCAACAACTGGTAAAAACACAGAAAGCATTACAAGCCAATACCAGCAGTAGATTGTCGGAATTGGCGGGTGAATTTTCTGTTCAGTTGGTACCATTGCCTGGAAAATCTTTGGCGGCGATGGATAGTTTGTTTAAAGAAGCATTGTTGGTATTTGAAAAAAGAGGTGTAACAGATGAGGACATAGCAAAATTCAAAGGTGGAATAGCCTCACAATTTATCAATGGTTTGCAAAGCGTATCAGGGAAAGTATCGCAGTTGGCCGCCTTCCAAACTTTTACCGGAAATCCAAATCAAACCGGAAAAATGTTGAGCATGTACCAAGCCGTAACCAAAGAAGACGTTTGGCGAGTATACAACACATACATTAAGAATAAGAGCAGCGTTACTATTAGCGTGCTTACCAAATCTGATAAAAACGGACCCGCTTCAACTGATAATTACATCGTAGACACCAACAATTATGTTCGTCCAAATTATGGATATAACGGTTTAACGTATACGAAGGGACAAGATAAATTTGACAGAAGCAAAATGCCTGGAACAGGTTCCAATCCGGTTGTAAAAGTGCCTGCATATTGGAAAAAAGATTTAAAGAATGGCATTCATGTAGTTGGTGCTGCGTATAACGAGTTGCCTATTGTAAACATTTCAATTACCATACCTGGTGGGCATCTGGCTCAGGCCAATGACACGGCAAAAATTGGCTTAGCCGGAATGGTTGGCAGCATGTTGAATGAAGACACCAAAAACTACAGTGCAGAATCCATGTCTGTTGCTTTGCAAAAATTAGGCAGCAGCATCAATGTGGGCAATACATTTGATGGCATTCGATTCAGTGTTCAAACATTAAAACAAAATGTAGATCAAACAATGGCTTTGCTGACGGAGCGCATATTGCAACCCAATTT
>CAIQHJ010000099.1 GCA_903871575.1 uncultured Bacteroidota bacterium | reverse complement strand
TCTGAGTTGACTTTGGCTTACGATAAAAAAATCAAAGAGAAGCATAAGATTAATGCCGTTGTTGGTTATACTTATCAAGAAAATAAATACGATTATGTAGTTGCAGGACGTGGTGGAAATTTCACACAGAATATTCCTGTTTTAAATGATCAAGTTTTTCTTCCAACAGATGTTTCTCAAACTTATAATGCCGCTGAAAGTGGAACCAACAAAAGAGCCATGTCTTATTTTGGTCGCGTTAACTATGATTTTGATAGTCGTGGTTATTTTGGATTTTCAATCAGAAGAGATGGAACTTCAAACTTTGCACCGGGTAATAAATTTGCAACATTCCCTTCGGTTTCTGCTGCATGGAGATTGTCTCAAGAACCATTTTTACGTAATGTAAAATGGATCGATGAATTAAAAGTTAGATCTAGTTTTGGTTATACAGGAAATCCTGATGTAACTGGAAATGCATACATCCAAAGCATCAACCAGTCTTTCCAATACACTTTTGGTAACTCAAGTGGATCAGGCGGAACAGTATTGGGAGCAGCGCCTAGCAAAACATACAATCCAAATATCAGATGGGAAAAAAATGAACAATTCAACTTTGGTGTTGATGGATCTTTTTTTAGCGGTAAATTAAATGCGTCTGTTGATTTATATCAACGTCGTTCAATTGATTTGATTTTATATGTTGCTCCACCATTAATTTCTGGTACTTACGAAGCGGTTCCTTTTAATACAGGAATTATGCGTAACCGTGGAATAGACTTAACCTTAAGCGGAAAAGTAATCAACAATAATAATTTAAAGTGGAACATCAATACTGTTTTGGGTACGTACAAAAACAAAGTTGTTTCAATGGGATTATCTGCACCTATTAATAATGGGTTCGCGAGAATTACTGGAGGTAGCAAAAGAATTGAAGCTGGATTCCCAGTTGAATATTTTTATGGGTTTGTTACAGAAGGAATTTTTCAATCTTATGAAGAAATCAGCAACCATGCTTCTCAAGCACCAGGTATTGATCCTACAACAAGTACAGCACCAGGCGATTTGAAATTTAAAGATTTAAATGGCGATGGTATCATTAACGATCAAGATAGAACAAACATTGGAAACTTTAATCCAACATTTACTTATGGCATAACCAATACCGTTAGTTACAAAAATTTGGAGTTGACATTTTTCTTACAAGGTTCAGAAGGAAACAAAATATTGAATTTCACCAGATGGTATACAGAAGGTGGAGTGAGTAATGGTAATTATTCTAAAGATGTAATTGGTCGTTGGACAGGACCTGGAACTTCTAACACCATGCCTCGTTTGGTACTTAATGATCCTAATGGAAACAACCGTGTTTCTGATCGTTTTGTTGAAGATGGTTCTTACATCAGAATGAAAAATGTGCGCATAGCTTACAATTTACCAGCAAAATGGGTAGCTAATAAAGTGATGAAGAAAGCACAGGTTTATGTAAGTGCACAAAACTTATTTACAATCACCAATTATTCTGGAATGGATCCTGAAGTTGGAGGAGGTGTTGACATTGGCTTCTATCCGCAATCAAGAACATTTATTGCAGGCGCAACCATTGAATTCTAAAAAATTAAACTACTTAAAAATGAAAAAGATATCTATACAATTTTTGGTTGTTTTATGCTCAATAACCTTAGTTTTTTCAGCATGTAAAAAAAGTCTGCTTGATGTAGAACCAACCATTCCAATCAGTACTTTAGACGACTACTATCAAAATGAAACAGAAGCGGTGAAAGCCGTTAATGCAACTTACACGCCACTTTCAGCGATTTATAATGGATCGGCTTGGCATATAGGTGATATTATGAGTGATGATGCCGACTTAGGTGGCGGCGGTGGTGGAGATGGTACTGAAACTGCAGAGCTTGATAATTTTACCGTTACTTCTTTTAATCCAATCATCAATTTGATGTGGGCGCAATGTTATTTTGGAATACTTCGTGCAAACTTAGTCGTTACTAAGGTGCCACAAGTGCCAGTGATGAGCGATGCCATTAGAAACAGAAGCATCGGAGAAGGAAAGTTTTTAAGAGCACTTTATTATTATCATCTCGTAAGAATTTTCGGCGACGTTCCTTTATATACCAACGTTATTGATGTTGAACAAGCTGCTACAATAGCACGTTCACCTAAAGCATTGGTTTACGAACAAATCATTGCAGATTTAAAAGCAGCAGATACGTTATTGCCAAATACTTATTCAGGTTCTAACAAAGGAAGAGCTACAGCAGGTGCTTCAAAAGGATTGTTAGCCGCAGTATATTTAACCCTTGGAGATAAAACTAACGCCGCACTGTATTCGAAGGAAGTAATTGACAACGCATCATCTTATGGCTATGATTTATGGGCTGACTATGGCGATAACTTTAAATTAGAAAATGAAAATGGTAAAGAGTCGATGTTTGAAGTGCAATACAGAAGCGGTGGCGGTCAGTTTAATGATTATGGTGCAGGTCAAAAATTAAATTGCTTTTTTGCCCCTCGTTTCCAAGATGTTGTTCAAAGTCGTGGTTATGGTTGGAATGTACCTACGAAAGATTTTGCAGATAGCTATGATAAATCAGGTGCTACGTACAATACCATAATTGACAAAAGAAGAAACCGTTCAATGTGGATTCCTGGAGATACTTATGACACATACACACATCCAACACAATTGGTTGGTTCTCCTTTAGGATTAAATATTAAAAAATATTTTGTTCCTATTGATAATACATTAGGAGATAATGGTGGTTGGACTTGTGCATTGAATGTTCCGATTATGCGTTATTCAGAAGTGCTTTTAACATATGCAGAAGCAGCAGGTATAACACTTGGAAAGCCTTATGCAGACCAAGTTAGAGCAAGAGCAGGATTATCGCCTTTGCAACCTTCATTATCTGATGCGCAATATTTAGAAGCTATTTACAATGAAAGAAGACATGAGTTTGCATTTGAAATGCACAGATGGTATGATTTATTGCGTCACCCTAATCCAAATTATTTCATTGATGTGATGCATGCTTCTGGAAAAACAAATATCCAAGAAAAGCATAGATATATGCCAATCCCTCAAAATGAAATTGATAAGAACGCAAACCTTACTCAAAACGCAGGGTATTAATTCAACCATTAACACATATCAAATCATTTAAAATAAATAAAATTAAAATGACCAAAAAAATAAATCTTACAACGTTAATGCTTGCATGCTTAACCTTGTTTTTGACCAATTGTAAGAAAAATGAAATCGATTTAATCGGCTCCGCATCAAAGGCAGATTTCAGTTTTTTGCAATCAGCAGCTTCTGATACTTTACCTTATCCTTATAACGTAACATTCACCAATAATTCTACAGAAGCATTTTTGTATCAATGGAATTTTGGAGATAATTCAGCTTTGTCATCTGAACAAAGTCCAGTGCATACCTACAAAGCTGGAGGAACTTTTAATGTAACCTTAACTACGGTTGGTACTTATGGTAATAGTTCAATAACAAAATTTGTTGGCGTTTCAGATGCTTGTCAAAATGAGTTATTTAATACATTGACCAGTTGCAATTTTGCAGAGTGGACTTGGAGTACAGACAATGATGCCATCAAAGTTTTTTACGCAGATGGAATCAGCTTGTTTTCAACTGATGCAGCTGTAGAATGTCAAGCAGATGATATTTTTAAGTTCAGCGCATACGGAACTTTTGCTTACGAATCAAATGGACAAACCTATAATCAAACCACACTAAATTGTGATGTGCCTAAAAACAATGCAACTGGTTTTAAATTGGTGGTAACTCCAGGGCAAGCACCTCAAATTATTTTGGATTCATTGGAATCAGGGTTGAGCAAACCATTCATTGGTACCACAAATCAAGTTGAAAATAATACATATGAAGTAAGAAGCTATAGCCCAACAACTTTAGTATTAAGGGCAACTTTGAGCAACAGCGGCGGCAAATTGATTGAGATAAAATTGAAGAAAAGACAAGATTTAACGATAGCAGACATCAAAGATTTATTAACAGGAGGAAGCAGCAGAAGTTGGAAGTTAGATGCAACCACTGGCGCTAATGCAATCGTAGTAGGTACTGAAGGAAACCCCTCTGAATATTATGGTGGTGGTCCATTGGAACCGAATTGTCAAGTAGACGATGTGTTTACTTTCTCTAGTACAAATACTTTAAATTATAACGCAAACGGATCAACGTTTAATGGTGGTAACATTGCACCGAATTATAACTGTGGTGCAGACAGATCATTTAATGCTTCATTTGTTTTTGGCCCTGTAGTTGGCGGAGCAACTGGATTAGCTTCGATTCAATTGCCTCAAGCACCTCCAGCTAATTTCATTGGTACAACCGATGTGCCTTCAGAGAATTTGTATAGAATTATTGAAATCACACCAACACGTATGGTATTAAGAGCTGGTAATGGTTCTGGAACTGTATTTCAATTCAAATTTGTAAGACAATAATATTTCAGTTAAAAATAAAAAATAAAAAAATGAAAAATATATTAAAGGTTATTACGCTTGTTTGTTTGGTTTACGGTTTTCAATCGTGTACTGATCAAAAAAATATTCCTGTGGTAGCACCTGTTCCGCCTGTTTCTGATCAAGGTTGGACATTTGAATCGACTCCAATGTGGGAAGATGATTTTACCAATAATGGCGTTCCTGATCCTTCAAAATGGTCGTATGATGTAGGCGGAAGTGGATGGGGAAATAATGAGCTTCAATATTATACAAGCGGAAATAATGTTGGTATTGTAAATGGCAATTTAGTTATCCAAGCAAAGAAAGAAAATATGGAAGGTCGTCAATACACATCTACCCGTATGATTAGCAGAGGCAAAGGCGATTGGTTGTATGGACGTTTTGTCGTTAGAGCAAAATTACCAAGAGGAAGAGGTACATGGCCTGCTATTTGGATGTTGCCAAGTGATAATGGTTATGGTACATGGCCTGCTTCTGGTGAAATGGATATTATGGAGCATGTTGGCTATGATCAAAATAATGTGCATTGCTCATTGCATTGCTCAGCGTTTAATGGACAAAGAGGTAATCCTAAAACCAGTGGAAAAATTATTCCCAATTCAACAACTGAGTTTCATGATTATAGAATTGATTGGACGCCATATTCTATTAAAGGATTTGTAGATGATGAACAATATTTTGAGTACATCAATGAAAATACAGGTTTTACTACATGGCCATTTAATAGAAAATTTTATATGATTTTAAATTTAGCCATTGGCGGAAATTGGGGAGGCGCTCAAGGAATTGATGACAATATATTCCCTGCAACAATGGAAGTGGATTATGTAAAAGCGTATAAACTCGTAGAATAAACAATTCATTTTATTTAAAAGCATCAAAAAAGCAGTTCAAGGAATTCATAAAAACAAAAACATGAAAAAAATATACACATTACTTACCGCATTATTGATTTGCGCAGTTTCTTTTTCGCAAATTGTATTGCCATTAGATTTTGAATCTACTACCGTAACCTATGCGTTTACTGATTTTGCAGGAGGTAACGTATCTGTTATTGCAAATACGCAGTCTGGTGGAATTAACACCAGTACAAAAGTGGCAAAGTTCATCAAGTTTCCAGGTCAAACTTATGGCGGTAGTTTTATTTCGCTTACTTCTCCAATCGACTTTACAGTTAACAAAATCTTTAAAGTAAAAGTATTCTCTCCAAGAGTAGGGGCGAAATTGTTATTAAAAGTTGAAAATGCAAATAATGCAGGAATCTTTTTTGAAAGAGAAGCCATTTCTACTGTAGCGAATGCATGGGAAGATTTGACTTTTAATTTTAGTACAATTAGTACAACCAACCAATATCAAAAAATGATTTTCATTTTTGATAACGGTACTAACGGTGATGGGTCAGCTAATTTCACTTTTTTGTTTGATGATGTAAGATTGACAACCGGTGGCGGTGGTCCTACTTTAACACAAATGAATCTACCTGTAACATTTGATGAGACTACAGTAGACTACGGATTAATTGGATTTGGTGGTGCAGAGCAATCAACTATAGTAACCGATCCAACCTTATCAACAAATAAAGTAGCTAAAGTAATTAAAACAGCTGCTGCAGAATTATGGGCAGGAACAACCGTTTCGGCAGCAGCAGCATTGGGCTTTGCTACGCGCATACCTTTTACCGTTACCAATACAAAAATGAATGTTCGCGTATGGTCGCCAGTAGCAGGTATTCCAGTTCGTTTGAAAGTAGAAGAACATGGAGATCCAACCCATTCCGTAGAGACAGAAGCAACAGTTACAACCGCATCAGGTTGGCAAACATTGGAATTTAATTTCTTAAATCAAGCAACCGGAACAGCAGCAATCAATCTAACATACAACTACGATAAATTATCCATCTTCTTTAATTTTGGTACAACAGGCGCAGCAACAGGCGAGCGCACATATTATTTTGATGATGTGAAATTTGGTGCAGCAGGTCCCGTTACTTTAGCACAAATGGATTTACCTGTTACTTTTGATGCAACATCATCAGTTGATTACGGATTAATCGGATTTGGTGGAGCAGAGCAATCAACGATTGTAACAGATCCTACATTGTCTACAAATAAAGTAGCTAAAGTAATTAAAACAGCAACTGCAGAATTATGGGCTGGAACAACAGTTACCGCAGCAGCTGGATTAGGTTTTGCCAGTCGTATACCATTTACCGTTACCAACACAAAAATGAATGTTCGTGTTTGGTCACCAGTAGCAGGTATTCCAGTTCGTTTGAAATTGGAAGAGCATGCAGATGCAACACACTCTGTAGAAACAGAAGCAACAGTTACAACCGCATCAGGCTGGCAAACATTGGAATTTAACTTCTTAAATCAATCTACTGGAACATCAGCAATCAACTTAACATACAACTACGATAAATTATCGATCTTTTTCAATTTTGGTACAACAGGTGCTGCAACAGGTGAGCGCATCTATTATTTTGATGATGTGAAATTTGGTCCAGCAGCTCCTGCGGCATTGACCCAAATGAATTTACCAGTAACGTTTGATTTGACAACCGTTGATTATGGATTAATCGGATTTGGTGGTGCAGAACAATCAACGATTGTAACAG
>CAIQHJ010000098.1 GCA_903871575.1 uncultured Bacteroidota bacterium | reverse complement strand
TTGGTATTTTGCACATCCAGAAAGCAAATATTTTGGTGTAGGAAAAATCGATCAAGATCAATTAACGGATTACGCCAAAAGAAAAAATATGGATATTGATGAGATGACAAGATGGCTTAGACCAATATTGGAATAAGGTTTTTATTTTGGTGTGGTAATGGTAATATTTTAGGAGTGGTTTTAAGTAAATTTTTTTAGGGTTATTGTTTTCGGTTTTTAGGGTGGGGTTGGAAGAGGTGGAGATAATTGCGATTTTGCAATATTGCAAAATCGCAATGTTGTAATAATACGTGTACACCAACGACATAACCAAATATTTTCACTAATGTTTCTTCAATGCATTCCTCCACTCAATCACCCTTCTCCCTTACTTATATTTCTTTACCCCGTTAAGGTCTTCTTTCGTGGCTGGTTTCAAACTGATGGCTGTTCCACCGCCTGGAGCGAGCTTCAACTTTATCACCGTTTTGGCATCTACCCAATATCGCTCTATCACATATGCCTCGGGATTTAACTTCCAATCTGCATTGTCTGCATCTCTATAAATCGTTGCCAAATATTTTGTATCGGCATCCAAAAATGATAAGGCTGTATTCATACTCCGAGGATTTTCGTCGGTAATAGCTCCCATAAACCAATGACCTGTGCCCTTCGCTTTTCTGGCTTCTATAATAAAATCTCCCGGCTCTGCATCCAATACCTTTGAATCATCCCAATCTACCGCAACATCATTGATGAATTGAAAGGCATCCAAATGCGCTTCATAATTCTCCGGTAAATCTGCTGCCATCTGCAATGGACTGTACATCGTTACATACAAAGCCAATTGCTTTGCCAAAGTGGTATGCACTTGTTCTGTTTTTGTAGGATTATATGCACTCATTTTGATCTTAAAAATTCCTGGTGTATAATCCATCGGACCGCCCATCAAACGCGTGAAAGGCATAATGGTTTCATGCTCTGGCATATTTCCTACGCTCCATGCATTAAACTCATTTCCTCTTCCCGCCTCATTCGCCAACCAGTTGGGATAGGTTCTATTTAAACCAGTTGGTCTAACCGGCTCGTGCATGTCTACCATAATTTTATACTCCGCTGTTTTCTTTGCTACTCTTTCATAATGCTTCACCATCCATTGTCCGTCATGATATTCGCCTCGAGGAATTATTTTACCAACATAACCCGACTTTACTGCATCATAGCCATATTGCTTCATCAATCTGTAGGCTGTATCCATATGCCTTTCGTAATTCGTAACCGAACCAGATGTTTCGTGATGCATAATTATTTTCACACCTTTCGACTTGGCGTAGGCCGATAGTTCTATCAAATCAAAATCGGGATATGGGGTAATGAAATCAAAAACATCTTCTTTCCAATTACCAAACCAATCTTCCCATCCTGTATTCCAACCTTCCACCAAAACGCCATCAATGTTGTGCTTTGCGGCAAAATCAATGTACTTTTTTACATTCGCAGTATTGGCACCATGTTTCACTTTTTTATCAGAAACATTGGCAACCTGACCGCCACTATAATCCCAGCTTCCAATGCCTACATGCATTTCCCACCACACGCCTACAAATTTCATGGCCTTTATCCACGACACATCCTTTATTTTACAAGGCTCATTCAAATTCAAAATCATTTTAGAATTTAAAATATTTGCCGCTTTATCGCTTACTATAATTGTTCGCCATGGTGTTTTGGCAGGTGCTTGCAAATATGCTTTGTTGTTTATTGCATCGGGCACCAAATGTGCTTGAAAGGTTAGGTTAGATTTATCAAGATTCAAATCCATTGCAGGGTAATTTACCAAGGCTGCTTCATGTATATTGATATACAATCCTTCAGCAGTTTTCATCATCAATGGCGTTTGTACACCTGTTTTTGAAAATGGCGTTCTTACGGCAATCGCATTGGCTTCCTTGCTCACCGACGCATCAATGTTTTGTAGCGGGCTTGTGTTATACGGATATTCATTGGTATCATAATCTCCCGGAATCCAAAATGCAGTGTGGTTTCCCGACATCTTAAACGTTGTCTTTTCATCTGCAATAACAAAATGATTGAGTTTTTCTTGCAATGGAAATTCATACCTAAATCCAACACCATCATTAAAAACCCTAAAAATAACATTGAGTAAAATTCCATTTTCTTTTTTTCCCATCAATTTTAAATACAGCTCCTTGTATTGATTTCTAATGCGGCTAACTTCTCCCAAAACTGGACTCCAGGTTTCGTCAAACTGTGTAGAATCAATAGAAACAATATCAAAATGGGTTAAGCTGGTTGCAGGTGTTTGTAACAAAAAACCCAAATCAGATGGCTCAATGACCAACTTTCCTTTGTACGTTACCGTATACATTAAACCGCCGTCCTTTCCGTAGATAATATTCAATGCGATGTTGTTGTCTGCAGAAAGTATGTGAAAGTTTTGCTGCGCGATGGATAGGTTTACCATCAAAATGCTTGCTAATACAATGGTGAGTTTTTTCATCAATGTTGAATTTTATTTGAAGTAAAGATAGAAATAATGTGTATGATTTACACAGGCTTAAAAAATGTCGTTCAAAAAAAATCGGAGTTGAAAAGGAATGACTGTAAATTGCTGTTTAAATTTTATGCATGCGCATCATCTCTTATAATGTAAACGGCATCAGGGCCGCCATCAAAAAAGGATTTTTAGACTGGTTAGCAACCAACCCCACAGACATTATTTGTTTACAAGAAACAAAAGCTACGGAGGCTGATGTAGATGTGAAGGCATTGGAGGCACTGGGTTTTGAGCACCATTGGTTTAGTGCCAATAAAAAAGGGTATAGCGGTGTAGCTATTTTTTCTAAAATAAAACCTACTGCCATCAAAAAAGGAAATGGTTTTGAGCTGAGCGACTTTGAAGGAAGGGTGATTGAAATGCAACTGGGTGAAATAAAAATCATCAACGCTTATTTTCCATCGGGTACTTCTGGTGATGAAAGGCAATCGTACAAATATCAGTGGTTGAAAGAAATGCAAACGTATGTTGATGAAATGAAATCGAAAAATCCGAAGTTAATTTTATGTGGTGATTTTAATATTGCACATGAAGCGATAGACATTCACGATCCCAAAGGAAACAAAAACACAACTGGATTTTTACCGGAAGAACGCGCATGGATGACACAGTTTTTAAATAGTGGATGGGTTGATACCTTCAGACATTTTCACAAAGAACAACATCGCTACAGCTGGTGGAGTCAGCGTTTTCCAAGTGTACGTTTAAACAACAAAGGTTGGCGAATTGATTACATTACGGTAACTTCTACGCTTCAAGATCAATTGGTTGATGCAGATATTTTTCCTGATGTAAAACACAGCGATCATTGTCCTGTTTATTTGGAATTGAAAGATTAGAAACCCAAATCAAAAAACTTCTTTTAAATTTTACAACATGTTCGTATACAATGTAACCATCAAAGTAAAAGCAGAGATTCAAACAGCATGGCTACAGTGGCTGAAAGATGAACACATTCCGGATGTCATGGGTACTGCCTGTTTTACCTCATCTAAAGTATTGCGTTTGCTAGAAGTGGATGATACAGAAGGGCCAACATTTGCGGTGCAGTATGTTGCAGAAAGCAAAGCCTTATATAATCGATACATCGATTTATTTGCTGCAGAAATGAGAGCCAAATCCTATGAGAAATGGGGTGACGGTTTTATCGCATTTCGTTCGGTGATGGAAGTTATTCACTAAATGTGCAAAACAAAATAATTTCATTTTTACAGTTAAAAATATTTTGGTATTATCCGCTGCAATGTGCGTCAACAAAGGATTGTAGCCGAATTTCGCTGTAATTCAATACAGACAAGCGTTTCGGCGGTTTTAAAAATGAAAATCCAGCATTTTAAAATGTAGTATTTTTCCTAAAGGCCTTTCTAATGTTGACTTACAGCGATTTTTACATCTGTATGATTTTGATAAAATAATTTTGTTGAAATTAAATACCTACTATATTTGTTGCAGTTAAAATTTTCAAACAAATTATTATGAACAAAGCTGAATTAATTGCAA
>CAIQHJ010000097.1 GCA_903871575.1 uncultured Bacteroidota bacterium | reverse complement strand
TTCAAGTTTTGTGGGATATCAAATAAAATCAATGGCTATTGAATTGATGAAAGACACAGTCATCAATATCAACTTAATATCAACAGGTAATTTGTCACAAGAAGTAGTTGTGAATGCAAGAAAAAGAGACAACAATGTTAAGGCTGCTCAAATGGGGAAAATATCTTTACCCATCGAACAAATCAAATCGATACCAGCGTTTTTAGGAGAAGTAGATTTATTGAAAGTTGTGCAATTGCTTCCGGGAGTGAGAAATGCTGGGGAGGGAAGTGCGGGTATCTATGTACGTGGTGGCGGCCCCGATCAAAATTTAATTTTGTTAGACGATGCAGTTGTGTACAATACCGGACATTTATTTGGATTTTTTTCGGTGTTCAATTCAGATGCAATTAAAAATGTATCATTAATAAAAGGCGGAATGCCAGCGCAATATGGCGGAAGACTATCGAGCGTACTGGATATTTCAATGAAAGATGGCAACAACCAAAAGTTTCAGGTAGAAGGGGGCATTGGCGTTATTGCTTCACGCATTTCCATTCAAGGGCCAATTAAAAAAGACAAATCGTCTTTTATTGTTTCTGCAAGAAGAACATACATCGATGCACTGACGAAACCTTTTGTAAGTAAGGAAAGCCAATTTAGTGGATCGGGATATTATTTTTATGATTTGAATGCGAAACTGAACTATCGATTCAACGACAAAGACAGGTTGTATTTGAGTGGATATTTTGGAAGGGATGTGTTTGATTTTGTGAATGGGCAGCAAAGTTTGAATGTGAAAATACCTTGGGGTAATGCTACCGGAACCATTAGATGGAATCACGTTTTCAACAAGAAATTATTTGCGAATACAACCGCTGTTTACAATGATTATAATTTCACTTTTCAGGCATTACAAAACAACTTCCAAGTGAAATTGGCTTCTGGCATTCGGGATTTGAGTTTAAAGCAAGATTTTGATTTTTATCCATTTTCAAAACAAAAAATTAAATTCGGAGCGGCATATACATTTCATAAATTCACGCCTTCTGTCATCAGTGGCAAACAAGATTCCATTGAATTCAATCCGTTGAATGCACAAATTAAATATGCACATGAAGCGGCTGTTTATGTACAGGATGATTGGGAGATTTCCCCGTCCTTACAATTGAATACGGGCATCAGATACAGCTTTTTTCAACAGGTTGGGCCACACAAAAAATACACAACAGATATAGATGGCAATCGTACCGATAGCACAGTATATGGAAATGGGAAACCGGTTCAAAACTATGGAGGAATAGAACCTCGAGCAACACTTCGATATTCCATTAACGAGGAAACCTCGATAAAGACATCTGTTACTAGAAATTTACAATACATACATTTGGTTAGCAATTCGGGCACTACTTTGCCAACAGATATATGGGTACCTTCTACATATTTGGTAAAGCCACAAATCAGTTGGCTGTATGCCGCTGGATTGTTTAAGAATTTTAAAAACAACATGTTTGAAGCGTCTTTGGAACTTTATTACAAAGACATGAAGAATCAAATTGAATATGAAGAGGGATATACGCCCAATTCATTACAAGACACAGAAAACGCTTTTGTTTTTGGTAATGGTTGGAGTTACGGAGCAGAAATGTTGTTGAATAAAACAAAAGGGAAATTGACCGGATGGGTAGGCTATACATTAAGTTGGACATGGCGAAAATTTCCTGCTTTAAACTTTGGTGCGCAATTTCCTGCCAAATATGATCGCAGAAATGATGTAAGTGTGGTAGCCATGTATGCGCTCAATTCTAAATGGAAATTATCAGCAACCTTTGTGTATGGAACTGGCAATGCCGTAACGCTGCCACAACGCTTTTATATTATTGATGGTTCACTAACGCAAGAGTATAGCCGCATCAATCAATACAGATTGCCTGCTTATCATCGGTTAGATGTAGCAGCTGTTCTTACACCAAAGAAAAATGCAACAAGGAAATTAAAATCAGAATGGGTATTTAGCATCTATAATGCATACAACAGAAAGAATCCTTATTTCGTTTATTTTGGTCAGGAAGGAAGTGCAGCCGCTGGTACATTGAAAATCCAAGCCAAACAAGTATCCATTTTTCCCATCATTCCATCAGTAACTTGGAACTTTAAATTTTAATTTGGTTATTTATTTTTTTTCGATTTGCTTCCAGATGTATACAACATGTAAAATGTGGGTGAGATTATCGAAATCAGCAGCAACGGCAAAAACCACCAATCAAGTGTTGAGTATTGGGTGATGGCGCCCTGTATAGATTTGTATACAATGTATGAAAACAACAATGCGATGTTTACTTGCAAAATGCGTAATGTTCTGGTAGATAATTTATACTGTTTTTCTGCATTTTCTTTGGTGATGGTAGTGAGGTAGTTGAAATGGTGAGGATAACGATTCAGCCAATTGAACATCACAATGATGATGGTAGTTATTCCTGGCAATAAAAAAATGGTTTTTTTGTCGCCATGCCCATCAACCAATCCGCTAGCCCCATAATGCGTAGGAATAATCTCAGGCAGTTGAGGATATTTTACAATTACGTAGATCCACATGAAGATGGTAACGGTTATTGAAACATAGTTCAACACATGATCGACTAATGATTTTTTTACTTTGATGATGGGCCTTTCAGTTTCAAACATGTTAAGGTTTTTTCTTTCTTACGAATCTGATTACGCCGCTTTTTTCTAAATCGCTCGAAATGCGTACTTCATAACGATTGGGGCCGTCTGTAACAATCATCAAAGCTGTGTTGGGTGCAATAACACCTAGATTTTCTGCAAACATCACCAACTCATTCACATCGTCGTTGTCTTCTATGGTGAGCAACAAACTGATTGGCTTTTCCGATAATCTTTTTTCAGACAATAAAAGTTTGTTGTTGAAGAATACCGAAATGCTATCACCATCCACATCGCCGTTGTCGTACAAATCAATTTTTATGGTTCTGGTAGTTACTTCAATTGTTTTAATCACATTGGTTTTTCTGTTCTCCAATTTGGGATCAACGGGAATGATTTTATTGGATTTCTCTTCAGAATCTTTGGCTACAATATCGGGCTTGGTATCTTTTGCAATTGGGGTTTGGCTCGGCGAATTGGTTATGCTTTTATTGGGTTTCGGTTTGTTAATCGGTTTTGCTGGACTATTTGTTTTTGCTGTTGTTTTAGATGCGTCTATTTGCTTTTGTTCGTTAAGTTTGCTGATGTTGGCATATGCTTGTGGATAGGTGTTGACCAATGTTTTTTTGGTAAGATTGGTAGCGCCGAAACCGCAGTTGCCTTTTTGGTTGGGTGCGGGATCCCAGTTGCCTTCTAAGGTTTCAACATCGCCTTGTTTGAAATAAGTAAGCTTGTGAATTTGAAAGCAATTGTTGATGTTGCTCGGGATGTTGGTTTTTGTGCGCTCGGTTTCTTTAATTTCTAGAAATTTTTTCTTGGAGTCATATGTTCCTTCCAGTTTGCAAATGGTATAAAATCTTTTTCCACCTTCTGTGAAGTAAGTGTAGGTTGTGCCCATTACCGATGATCCTTGCACATCCAATTCTAACACATACTCACATTTATCGCCGGCATAAGTTCCTCTAGCCGAACTCTTGTCGATAAAGTTGCCTTTCCATTGTCCGCTGATGTTTTGTGCGTTGGAAAACTGTGCAATCAATGATAAAAAAAGCAGTGCAAATAATCTGTTCATGACTTTTCAATATGTAAGCTCAAAAAATAATAATGAAATCTTGCGCAAATTATTGAAATCTAATATGCTATTAGCCAAGAGTTCGTTAATTTTGGACAAGCAAAAGTAGAATAAAGATGATGATGATAAATATTACCCTACCAGACGGTTCTGTAAGAGCATATGAATCTGGTGTTACCGGATTAGAAATTGCAAAGTCAATCAGTGAGGGATTGGCTCGTAAAGTGTTGGCTTCTACCATCAATGGAGAAGTAAAAGATTTGAGTATGCCAATAATGGCCGATGCTCATTTTAAATTATTAACCTGGGATGATGCAGAAGGGAAATCAACTTTCTGGCATTCATCTGCCCATCTCATGGCAGAAGCTGTACAGGAAGTTTATCCGCATGCAAAGTTTTGGGTTGGACCAGCATTGGATAGAGGTTTTTATTATGATATTGATTTAGGCGATTCGAAAATGTCGGATGAAGACTTGGTTGTTCTTGAAAAAAAGATGAATGAATTTGCAAAGCAAAACAATCCGTTTATCAGAAAAGCAATGCCTAAAGCAGATGCCATCAACTATTTTACCGAAAAAGGAGATGAGTATAAACTGGATTTGTTGAGCAATTTGATTGATGGAGAAATTAGTTTTTACACACAAGGTGGTTTTACCGATTTGTGCCGCGGGCCACATATTCCAGCAACTGGATTAATTAAAGCCATCAAACTTACGAGTTTGGCTGGGGCATATTGGAAAGGAGATGAGAAAAACAAACAGCTTACCAGAATTTATGGGGTTACATTTCCTAACCAAAAAGAATTGGATGAGCATTTGTTGATGTTGGAAGAGGCAAAGAAAAGAGACCATCGTAAATTAGGAAAAGAGCTAGGCATTTTCACCATGGATGATATGGTTGGACAGGGTTTGCCGTTGTGGTTGCCCAATGGTGGTATCATCATTGAAGAGTTAGAGAAATTAGCCAAAGAAACAGAATCTGCAGCCGGATACAAAAGAGTGGTAACGCCACATATCGCTAAAGAGGAAATGTACCTCACCAGTGGGCATTTACCTTATTATGCAGACAGCATGTTTCCTCCGATGGAGCTGGATGGAACAAAATATTATCTCAGAGCGATGAATTGTCCGCATCATCATAAAATATTTGATGCCGAACCTAAAAGCTACAAAGACCTTCCATTCAGAATTGCAGAATATGGAACCTGTTATCGTTACGAGCAAAGCGGTGAGTTGTTTGGCTTGATGCGCGTACGTTGCCTGCACATGAATGATGCACATATTTATTGCAGCAAAGAACAGTTTGCCGATGAATTTAGAGCCGTTAACGAAATGTATTTGAAGTATTTCAAAATATTTGGCATCGATAAATATGTGATGCGATTGAGTTTGCATGAACCATCTAAAAGAGGTCAGAAATATATCGATGCACCGGAATTATGGGAACAAACTGAAGCGATGGTGAGAGAAACATTGATAGCGTCTAACATTCCGTTTATTGAAGTTCAGGATGAAGCTGCATTTTATGGACCAAAAATCGATGTACAGATTTGGTCGGCTATAGGCAGGGAATTTACATTGGCAACCAATCAAGTTGATTTTAATAGTGGAAATAAATTCAAGTTATCATACACCACACAACAAAACAGCACCGATGTCCCTTTGATTATTCACCGTGCACCTTTAGGAACACATGAGCGATTCATTGGATTTTTATTGGAGCATTATGCAGGAAAATTTCCAACCTGGATTGCACCTTTGCAGGTGAAAGTGTTGCCCATTAGCGACAAATTTATGCCATATGCAGAAACCGTGTTAAGCACATTGAAGCAAAAAGGTATTCGTGCAGAAATTGACGATCGCAGCGAAAAAATTGGTAAAAAAATTAGAGATACCGAATTGATGAAGGTGCCTTACATGTTGGTAATTGGCGAAAAAGAAATGGTAGAAAACCAAGTTGCCATCCGCAGACAAGGCAAAGGTGATGTGGGAGTGAAAGCGTTGGATGCCTTCGTTGCTGAAATAATTACAGAAATTTCGGAAAGAAGCGGAGAATAAAGAAAATTGTATTTAATTTTATTGAATAAACAAGTATTGTAAACCAAAACAAATAAATGGCATTTCCACCAAGACCACCGAGGGGCGCTTTTAATCCTCGCTTTAAAAAAGAACAACAACAAGAGCATCGCACCAACTACATGATTAAAGTTCCTGAAGTAAGATTGGTTGGCGAAAACATTGAGCCAGGTATTTACCCAACTCCAGATGCGCTCAAACTAGCACAATCTCAACAATTGGATTTGGTTGAAATTTCTCCAGGAGCTCATCCTCCCGTTTGCAAGGTTATCGATTACAATAAGTTTTTGTACGACGAGAAGAAGAAAAAGAAAGAGATGAAGGCGAAAGCCAAAACAAGTGAAGTAAAAGAAATCAGATTCACACCCAATACAGATGACCATGATTTTGAATTCAAGGTCAAACATGCCGAAAAATTCTTGTCAGATGGTGATAAAGTAAAAGCGCACGTTCAGTTCAAAGGTAGAGCTATCATGTTTAAAGAAAGAGGCGAGTTGTTGTTATTGAAATTTGCCGATAGATTAAAAGATGTAGGCGCTTTGGAAGGAATGCCTAAAATGGAAGGAAAAAGAATGTTGGTGATGTTTGCTCCAAAAGCACAACAAAAGAAAAAAAGCGGTTCAGAATTGGGTAAGCTGGTAGAAAAGAAAACGGAAGAAGACGTGAAGCCCGCACCAACACCTGATGCAGAATAAACAATCATTTTTATATGCTAAAAGCTACTTTACAAAAGGTAGCTTTTTTTACGCCCCATTTTAATATGTCAGACATCAGTTTAAATAAATACATCAGCGACAGTGGATTTTGTAGCAGAAGAGAAGCCGATCGTTACATTGAAGAATGCAGAGTTACCATCAACGGAAAAGATGCGCAGAAAGGGAATCGGGTTGGAATTGGTGACGACGTTAGGATTGACGGCGAATCGATAAGGAAAAAGAAAGCACCCATTTACATTGCATTCAACAAGCCGAAAGGCGTTACTTGTACAACCGACACCAAAGATAAATCCAACATCATTGATTTTATTGGCTACAAAACCAGAATCTTTCCCATTGGAAGATTAGATAAATTATCGGATGGTTTGATTTTTTTGACCAATGACGGTGACATTGTGAACAAAATTTTACGTGCCGGGAACGGACACGAAAAAGAATACATCGTTACCGTTGAAAAGCCAATTACAACAGAGTTTATTCAGCAAATGAGAAATGGGGTGAAAATTTTGGGCACCTTAACCAATCCCTGTTTTGTAAAACAAGAGGGGGAAAAAAAATTTAGAATCATACTCAAGCAAGGCCTAAACAGACAAATCAGAAGAATGAGTGAAGAATTGGGTTATAGAGTTGTAACACTCACTAGAATTAGAATCATGAATTTTACTTTAAAAAATATCTTGCCAGGTAAGTGGCGATATTTTACACCAAACGAACTTTCCATCATACAAGACATGTTACAAAATAGCAGCAAAACAGCTGATGGTGATGGTATGGGTGAGTAATATGAAATATTCAAAACATCCATCATTTAAAATTTTGCATTTCAATCTTCAAATTATATATTTGTAATTCTAAAATACCAAAGCCGCTTTAACTGCCTTTATCCTACGTTCTGCCACTTCACTATTTATTTAATTGTTGTGCATGAGGAATTTTTTGATTGAATTATTTAGAAGAAACAGATCGCTTCATTTATTTGGTTGGTTCAATTTTTTCATGGCTGTTCTTTGCATTGGGTTGCTTGCATTTGACCATACTTTGGTATTGGGCATCAACGCTTGGGCAAAACCATTGAAATTTTACTTTTCAGCCGGCTTGATGAGTTGGACAATGGGTTGGTTGTTATACAGCATCAATTCAAAGATGGCCAGAAATCTATTTAGCTGGGGCATCATCATCAGCTTTTTGATGGAAAACGCTATTGTCTTCATTCAATCGTGGCGAGGTGTTGCATCACATTTTAATACAAAAACCCCTTTTGATGCGTTGTTAAACAACGGTTTGCTTCTTTTTATCGCATTGTTTTTCATAAATATGTTTTTCATTACCATCGTGGTTTTTACTCAGCGAAAAATGCCTTTGAGTCAGCATTACAGTTGGGGTGTTCGTATGGGCTTATTGATATTTTTGATCTTGTCGATGGTTGGATTTGGCATGTTCTTGATACAAGCACATACAATTGGAGGTGAGGATGGTAGTAAAGGTTTGCTATTTTTTAATTGGAGTAAAAAACATGGAGATTTAAGAATTATACATTTCATGGGTGTGCATGCTTTACAAATCATTCCATTGGTGAGTTATTATTTATTTGAAAAAAAGCGACAAGTCATCAATTTTTCCATTACCTACTTAATCGTCGCAATCGTATTGTTGATTTTAGCATTGATTGAAATTCCCATTGTTCCCAAATAGTTTATGTTGCGCTGAAAGAATGTGCAGCTTGTACACATCAATCTTGCTTGTTATTTGCTAATTTTACCCACATGAATCAGGAACACAAAGATCCTTTACATGGTAAAACACTGGAATTTATAGTTCAATATTTGGTTTCCTATTTTGGATGGGAGGAATTGTCGAGCATCATCAACATCAATTGTTTCAAATCCAATCCCAGCATCAAATCTTCCCTTACCTTTCTTAGAAAAACACCTTGGGCAAGAAAAAAAGTAGAAGATTTATACATCAGCTTAATTCAATAACAAACACTTTAATTTGGAAGATACAGCAGTCATCATTCAGCAAACAAAAAATTGGATAGCAGAAATTGTCATTGGCCATCAGTTTTGTCCGTTTGCAGGACATCCGTTCAAAAACAATACCATTGCCTATCAAGTTTATAACAACTGCAATACAATGGCCGTATTGGAAAATCTAATACGGGTATGTATTCAGATGGAAGAAGATTCAAGCATCGAAACTGCTTTGCTTATTTTTCCGGGTCAATTTTTGGATTTTGAAGCATATTTAGATGTGTTGGATTTGTCGGAATCGATAATGCGTGAAGAAGGATATGATGGGGTTTTTCAATTGGCTAGTTTTCATCCAAGCTATGTTTTTGCAGGAAGCAATGAAAATGATCCGGCAAATTATACCAACCGTTCGCCGTATCCGATGTTGCATATTTTAAGAGAAGAAAGCGTAACTGCGGTATTAAAAAACAACAAAGCACACAAGGAGATTCCGCAAAAAAATATTGAAAAGGCTTCGTCATTGGGTTTGACATATTTTCAAACTATCCTCGCAAAAATCACTAAAAAAGCGTAGTGGTATGTTGCAATTAGAAGTAGTTGGGTGATTTTTTGCAAAATAATTCGACATTAGTTTTCAATTATCCACATTAAGGCATATCTTCGCACCCCGAAAAAAAATATTTTTCGACATTTCCCACATGGCTCCATAAGTTTCCGTCCGTTCGGAACGCCAGCAGGGAGTAACTCAAAACAGTTATACAATGCCAAAGGTTAAAACCAACAGCAGCGCCAAGAAGCGCTTTAAAGTTACCGGTTCAGGTAAAATCACCTTCCAAAAAGCTTTCAAACGTCACATCCTAACCAAAAAATCAACCAAACGTAAACGCAACATGCGTATCGATGGTACCGTTAGTGACGCCAATCTTCATTTTGTAAAACGCTTATTGGGAATGAAATAAATCCCGGAAAGAAATTACCAATTATCAACTTTAAAAAAATTAGCATATGCCACGTTCAGTAAATGCAGTTGCCAGCAGAGCTCGCAGAAAAAGAATATTAAAAGCCGCAAAAGGATATTACGGCAAACGTAAAAATGTATACACCGTTGCGAAAAACGTAATGGAAAAAGGTCTTACATACAGCTATGTAGGCCGTAAATTAAAAAAGCGTGAATACCGCACATTGTGGATTGCACGTATCAACGCTGCTGTAAGAGCAGAAGGTATGACATACAGTGTGTTTATCAATAGACTTGCTGAAAAGAATATCGATTTGAACAGAAAAGTTTTGGCAGATTTAGCAATGAACGAACCAGAATCTTTTAAGAAATTGGTAGATTCAGTTAAGTAATCATTGTTCCACAATATTTATAATCCGGACGCATAACGTGTGTCCGGATTTTTGTTATTCTAATCTCCAAATTGGTATCTTTACACTCTAAAAATTATTACCATTGAGCAGAATTCTTAATGATGGGATGAACAATACCTACAAAGACCTTGTAGATCAAACTTTCAATTTCCCCCAAGAAGATTATAAATTGGTTGGCGATTATCTTCAGTACAACAATCAAGACATCAAAGCCCTTATCGACAAGTATGGTACACCTTTGAAATTGAGCTATCTACCCAAAATAGGTATGCAAATTCAAAAGGCAAAGTCAATGTTTCAATCTGCGTTTAAGAAACATAAATATACCGGCAAATACAATTATTGTTATTGTACCAAAAGTTCTCATTTTTCTTTCGTTGTGGAAGAGGCGTTGAAAAACGATATTCATTTAGAAACTTCTTATGCGTATGATATTGACATCATCAAAAAATTATACGAAAAAAAGAAAATCAACAAAGACATTTTCATCATTTGCAACGGATATAAGCAAAAGCCATATACCACTCGAATTGCGGGATTAATCAATAGCGGCTTTAAAAATGTAGTACCTATTTTAGACAATAAAGAAGAGTTGAAGGCGTATATCAAAGGCGTGAAGGTTCCATTTAATTTAGGAATTAGAGTAGCGGCAGAAGAAGAGCCCAATTTCCCTTTTTATACATCCCGCTTAGGCATACGAGCAAAAGATATTTTAGAGTTTTACGTAGATAAAATTGAAGGAAACGAGCATCGCTTTCAATTGAAAATGTTGCATATTTTCTTAAACAAAGGCATTAAAGATGATATTTATTATTGGAGTGAATTGAATAAAGTCATCAATTTATATTGTCAACTCAAGAAGATTTGTCCGGAGTTGGATTCAATTAACATTGGAGGAGGTTTTCCCATTAAGCATTCGCTTGGATTTGAATACAATTATCAATTTATGATTAATGAAATTGTACGAAACATCAAAGTAGCATGCATTAGAAACAAGGTGCCTATGCCCAACATTTTTACAGAGTTTGGCAGTTATACTGTTGGAGAAAGCATGGCGCATATTTATAGTGTGATTGGACAAAAAATGCAGAACGATAGGGAAACTTGGTACATGATAGATTCTTCATTTATCACAACATTGCCCGATACTTGGGGAATTGGGGAGAAATTTTTGATGTTGCCTATAAACAAATGGGACAATGAATACCAAAGGGTTGTTTTGGGTGGTATTACCTGCGACAGTCATGATTATTACGATTCGGAGGAGCACATCAACGAAGTGTTTTTGCCAAAACTGGGCGATGACATAGAACCCTTGTACGTAGGATTTTTTCATACCGGTGCTTATCAAGATCAAATCAGTGGTTACGGCGGTATCAAACATTGTATGATTCCATCTCCCAAACACATTATTATTGGACACGATAAAAATGGCAAATTGGTTGATTGGGTTTATGCTAAAGAACAAACAGCTCAGAGTATGTTGAAGATTTTGGGGTATTAGGCTGGATAGGCTGGATGCTAGATTCTGGATAGGCTAGATAGGCTAGATAATCTAGATACTGGATGCTAGATTCTGGATATGCTAGATGTAGCTGGATAAGCGATCTCAACACCAAACAATAAACAACAAACGCCAAACAATAAACAACAAACAATAAACAACAAACAATAAAC
>CAIQHJ010000096.1 GCA_903871575.1 uncultured Bacteroidota bacterium | reverse complement strand
TGGCTGCACTGCAGATATCCGCAACAACATCATTGTCAACAATCTTGGGCTACAATCCAATGTAGGATTGGGTGCGGTGGGCATCTTGTTGTCTACAGGAGCTAGTCAATGTTCGCAACTCGATTACAACGATTATTATGTCAATCCGACCGGATTGGGTGTTAAATTGATTGGGCATATATTCGCGGGAAATGTACAATCTGCCAGTTTGGTAAGTTGGAAATCAGCTACACTGAAAGAGCAAAATGGTGCGAACATATTTCCAAATTTTACCTCAGCCAATGACTTGCATTTAGTAAATACAAGCAACATGGCTTTGAATAGTTTGGGGACTTATATTTCAGGGTATAGCTTTGATATAGACAATACCAACAGACATCTTTCGAAGCCTGATATGGGATGTGATGAATTTGTTCCATTGAATACGGCTAATTGGATTGGTAAATACTCTAACGCATGGAACTATGCGCCCAATTGGGAAGCCGATATGATTCCAACAGAAAATGCAGATGTGGTATTTTCAAATGGCTGGCCATATTTTCCTCAATTAACTGGTTTGATAAAATTAAAAGGCCTTACATTATCAGCTGCAACAGACATTACATTGCTCACGATAGACACATTATCGGAGTTGAAATTGTGTGGCTTATTGGTCCGAAACAATGGAAACATCAATGCATCAAAAGGTACGGTAACATTAGATGGAATCATTGGACAACAGATTCCAGCAAAATATTTTAAAGAAGACAAATTGCTCAATTTGGTAATAGGTAATTCAAGTAGCGATGGCGTTGTGTTACAAGGGAAATTAGATGTTTACCGTTCATTTACTTTTTCTACAAATGGAGTGAAGTGCAACACGAATGGTTACTTGACATTAAAATCAACAGTTAGTGAAACAGCATGGGTGGGAAATTTAACCAATAAGCAAATGATGGGGGAGGTAACAGTAGAAAGATTTATTCCAACTGGAATCGCACATCCTAAATCTTGGGAATTTATAGCCGTTCCATTGAGTGGAACACAAACCATTAATCAAGCTTGGCAAGATACAGCAACTGCAGCTAATCAGTCACGTTATGTTGGATATGGAACGCAAATTACGAGTAACAGAGGAGGGAATGCTGCAGGCGCAATTGCATTGGGCTTTGATGTGTACACGGCTGCAGGTTCAACCATGAAAATATACAATAGTACTACAGGCATATTTGATGGAATACAAAGTACAAACAGCACGGCGATTGCCAACCCAAAAGGCTATTTTGTATTTGTGAGAGGAGATAGAACTGTAGTTACATATAATGCAGCTGCAACGCCAACGGTTTTAAGAGCAAAAGGAAGATTATATACAGCTGCAGTTGGAGAGTTGCCGCCAACAACAATGGTGAATGAAAGCAGTTTTGAAAGTATAGGAAATCCATATGCGTCAGCTATTGACTTTCAGCAAATCAATAGAACTGGAGGTATAGACAATACATTTTATGTTTGGGATCCGTTGTTGCCTGGCTCACGTGGATTGGGCGGTTATCAAACCATCAGCGCATCCAATAATTTTGTGCCTGTTCCAGGTGGTACAATCAATTACAGTGGATTGGAATCTATTACAAGAATTGAATCGGGACAAGCATTTTTGGTACATGCAACAGGGCTTGGGTCTGCGGGATTGGTTTCATTTAATGAGGCCTCAAAATTATCTGGCAGCAGAATGACTTATCGAGGAACAAATACGCAAAGAGCGCATCAAAAAATTCAAACCAATTTGTATGCATTAGCTGGTGCCAATAGAAAATTAGCAGATGGAAATGTGCTGTTGATTGGCAACCAATTTAGCAATGACTACACAGGGGAGGATGCAGAAAAGCAAATGAATGCAGGAGAAAATATGAGTATCGCTGCACACGGAAAGCGCATATCTATTGAAACGAAAAACAACATCGAAGCTGGAGATACGATTTGGTTTCATCTTACAAATCTCAACAGGCAATCGTATCAATTGCAATTCAATGTAGAAGGATTTGACACATCTTTATTTATTCCAATTTTGAAAGATAATTATTTACATACAGAACATCCAATTCGGTTTACGGATTCAACCATCATGAATTTTGAAGTTGATGCCAATGCAGGTTCATATGCCGATAATCGTTTTTGTATATTGTTTAAACCTGCGGCAATTTTACCGTTACAATTTATAATGCAAAGGGCTACCCGAAAAAATAAACAAGTGTTAATTGAATGGAATGTTCAACATCAAGAAGAAATTAATCATTTTGAAATAGAGCGAAGTTTGGATGGCATTCATTTTCAATCATTGAACATGCATGTTGAAAAACATGCCAATGTTTCTACTTATCAGGTTTTTGATGACGCGGCAATGCAGGCTTTGGGATTCTATAGAGTTGTTGCTATATCAGAGAATGGCCATCGGATCGTGAGTAATGTGTTCAACGTAGCGGAAGTTTCGATGCATGAAACAGCTGCTATCCATGGGTGCATCAATCAACAGAAATTGCAATTGCAAGTTTCAAACTTTAAAAAAGGGAATTATTATTTGAGTGTTCGCAATACACTTGGTCAATTGTTGATCGCCCAAAAAGTTGAAATCAATGCAAACCTGCAGTACATTGAAATCGATCTGATTCAGATGCCCATTACACAAGTTTATCATATTTCGCTAACCAATATAGAAAATAGCAAAGTTGTAACTACGTCATTATTAATAAAATAGAATTTGATGAGCTTGTTTTTATAGTGTTGTAAATTTCATTTGCATATTCTTAACAATTACATTACATTTATTATGCGAATCTAAAAACCTCCAAGAAAAACTATCCGTATACACTGCAAAACGATTGGCTTTTAAAAAGCATTCATTCATTGAAAAATATTTGTTTTGAGTAAAAATTTATGTAGCAAAATTTGCAGCATCTATGCTTTTTTGATAGTTGCGTTTTTAATTTGTAGCTCAACTATGCAAGCGCAAGTTGCAACTTACTATACTTGGTCAAAAACAGACCAAACATACAAATCAGATACATCTACCATTTCAACCTTGCCGGCACTTTTTCCATTGATTTGGGATGACGTTACATATACGGGATACACTTTCCCTTTTAATTTTACGTACAACAATATTCTTTATACAGCAAACACTTCAGTCATTGGTGTAGACACAGATGGTTGGATGGTTTTTAGTACCACGAGTCCAATAACGATGACGGGTACTTTGGGTGGTGGGTCTTGGATTTCTGCATCCAATACACAGGGAGTTTATTTAAACGGGTCTGCAAACAACAATGGAATCTGTGGTTTCAATAGTGATTTGAAAGAGCAAATATTTACAACCATCACAGGTAATATTACAACGGGTTCGAATTTCATTACCAACATTTCCAGCTTAACAGATCTAAGAATTGGATTGAGGTTGACAGGTGCATCTGGCATTACAGATGGAACGGTTATACATGCCATTGATACTATACGAAACACCATTCGAATCAGTTCGCCTGCAACAGCAACTGCAACTGGGGTTGTAATAACACCACGTACAGGGGTATACGCTTTTGTAAGAGGGATAGCACCGTATAGACAATTTGTTTTACAGTGGACAAGAGCGTCAAGATTTAATGGACCACAAGGGGATGATTTTAGTTTTCAGATTGTATTGAATGAAGGGGGAGGTAATAAAAATTATCAAACCTTACAAGCAGTTTATGGAAGATGTTTTTCATCGAATGTTAGTCCACAAAATACACAGGTCGGATTAAGAGGGGCAACAGCTGCAGATTTTAATGCAAGAAAAACAACAGGTGTTGCCAACAGTTGGTCGAATACGGTTGCTGCTACAAAAAATACAGATACTTGTGTGCTCAATCCCACTCAATTTCCAAGTTCGGGATTAACATACACTTGGTCGCCAGCTTGTTTATCAAGGCCTAATAATCCAGGCTTAATATCCGGCCCTGTAAATGTATGCCCAGGTACAACCGTTGATTATTTTATTGCAGGTGTTCCTGGCGCCATTTATTACAACTGGACTTACACAGGAACGGGAACAACTTTATCGGGCACAACAACCTTGCCTTTGAATACCATAACGTTTGGATTGGCAGCAACAGGCGGTACATTAACGGTTACAGCAGTAAATTTATGTGGAGTAAGTGTTACCAATTCAACACTAAATATTTCGATGAGTGCATTGCCTACAGCTACACTCAATTATATCCCATCTGCTGTTTGTCAAAATGTTGCTTCAGTTAATCCTACAGTTACAGGTGGAGTTGCTGGTGCGAGATATTATGTACGACCAGCAGGTTTGACAATAGATTCCATAACAGGCGTTATTACGCCAGGTACAAGTATACCAGGTACTTATACCGTAACATATTCATTTGTGAATGGCTGTCCAGGAACGGCTACAAAAACGGTGACCATCAATGCTTCACCAGTGGTAACAGCCGCCGCTACACCCGCTGTTGTTTGTAGTGGTGGTAACGCTCAATTGTTAGCAACCCTAGTAACCAATGCCAATTATTCGGTTGTTGGTATTCCTTATGCAGCTTTGATACCTGCTACTACGGCCACCAATGTTTATAATATCTACACTGATGATGGTATCTCAGCGGCAATACCTATTCCATTTACTTTCAATTTTTATGGGTCGGTTGTCAATCAGTTTTTTGTAAGC
>CAIQHJ010000095.1 GCA_903871575.1 uncultured Bacteroidota bacterium | reverse complement strand
GTCTACTTTGTTTAATCCCCTTGTTGCGGCAATCAATTTATCGAGGGTATGTTTATCCAAACCCAATTGCATCTCTTGAATAATGTTTTTTCTCATTTCTACAAATGCTTTATGTGGCGCTTGTTCCAAGTGTGTACAACCTTGTGCGATACCACCCTCATGTTCATCATGCTGTTGCAACTTCCTAAGTTGTTGTACTTTCCATTTATTGGCTGGATTGCTTGCCGTAGAAAAAACCGTTACCATCTTTGGATTGATGTTGCTGATGGTTCCAAAAAAATGATGCAAGTTATAGACGTGTTCTATAACATCGGTGCCAATAACAGCATCCACAACCATACCATCATTTTTTTCAAAATACGTTTCAATATCTCCTACAATAAATTGATCGGGTAACACATTCAATTGTTGGGCAAGTGATGTTGCAGATTGCATAAATATTTCATCGACATCAATCAATATTACATTTTTAAACCCGCAATATTTTGCAAAAATGCCCATCAAGCCATTGCCAGATCCATAATCCATCAAACAAATTTGTTCTATCGGCAAATCGGTATGAAGGAGCAATTGATCAAATAACCCCACATACATTTTCAAATAATATTTTTTATGTTGAATCAGGTGTTGAACATATTGCCTGCAATAAGCATCGGTTGTAATGGAAGCTATGTTTACAGTTTCAAGTAAGCCTTCAAACCCTTGCATTTTTATTTTCCAATCTTTCGTTGCAGCGGAATTAATCATGATGGCACTAAAATAATGTTTATCTGCTGTAATGTACTTCTAAAACAAAATACTTGGTATTAATTGTCGGGTACTAATCTTAGATTTGTGAAAATAAAAATCAAGTCATGAATACAAATTTTACGAATAGGATTATGGCAGAACTCGATGAAATTTCTGCCGCCGGATTATTTAAAAATGAACGAATCATTACTAGTGAGCAAGGTGCCTCCATTGTTGTGAATGGCAAGCAAGTGTTGAATTTTTGTGCCAATAATTATTTGGGTTTATCATCGCATCCGGCTGTGTTGGAAGCAGCAAAAAAGTATATTGATTATAGAGGATATGGCATGAGCAGTGTGCGTTTTATTTGTGGCACGCAAGACATTCACAAAACCCTCGAGCAAAAAATTGCACAATTTCTCGGAACAGAAGATACCATTTTGTATGCTGCTGCATTTGATGCAAATGGCGGTGTTTTTGAACCTTTGTTCAATGAAGAAGATGCCATCATCAGCGATGCGCTCAACCATGCTTCTATCATTGATGGGGTTCGATTGTGTAAAGCGCAACGATTCCGTTATGAGCACAACAACATGCAAGATTTAGAAATCAAATTGCAAGAAACAGCAGCTTTGAGAAGCAGAATAATTGTTACAGATGGCAGTTTTAGTATGGATGGAACGATAGCGCAATTGGATGTCATTTGTGATTTAGCAGATAAATACGATGCGATTGTGATGATAGATGAATGCCATTCTTCTGGCTTCATTGGAAAAACAGGCAGGGGCACACATGAGTACAGAAATGTGATGGGAAGAATTGACATCATTACCGGCACACTTGGGAAAGCCTTGGGTGGAGCCAGTGGCGGCTTTACTTCTGGAAAAAAAGAAATCATCGAAATGCTTCGTCAACGCAGCAGGCCTTATTTGTTTAGCAACACCTTGGCGCCGAGCATTGTTGGCGCATCCATTGCCGTTTTAGATATGATTAGCGAAACCACCAACCTCCGCGATCAACTCGAATTCAATACCAATTATTTCAGAACAAAAATGACAGCAGCAGGTTTCGATATTAAACCCGGCGACCACCCCATTGTGCCCATCATGTTATACGACGCAGTTTTGGCTCAAAATTTTGCAGCCCAATTGTTAGATGAAGGAATTTATGTAATTGGATTTTTCTTTCCGGTGGTTGCCAAAGGACAAGCCAGAATCAGGGTGCAATTAAGTGCTGCTCATGAACAAGCACATCTCGATCAAGCCATCACTGCTTTTACAAAAATTGGAAAGGCGCTCGGTGTGATTGCCTAATTCATCGTTTTTATTTTATGAAAAACCACCTTATTCTAGGTGGTTTTTTTTATTGAT
>CAIQHJ010000094.1 GCA_903871575.1 uncultured Bacteroidota bacterium | reverse complement strand
CGGATGTGATGCCAGACAATGTATAGGTAGCAGCATTTGCGCCAGCAATGTTAGTGAAAGTTGCACAGTTATTGGTACTCACTTGCCATTGGTAGTTCAACGTTCCACCTGTTGCAGCAACACTGAAAATATTGTTGCTACCGTTACAAACAGTAGCGTTTGCTGGTGATGTTGTAATTGCTGGACTCGCATTCACCAACAACGTTGCTGTAGTAGAGTTAGTGCTTCCACAAAGTGTTGAAGCAATGACTCTATATTTGTTGTTGTTTAATGCAACTGTAGTGGTAGGAATAGCATAGTTGGCATTGGTTGCACCTGCAATGTTGGTGTACGTTGCACCGCCATCTGTACTTACTTGCCATTGGTATGAAATGCCTGTTCCCGATGTAGTTGAACTAAAGCTAGCCGCAGCACCAGAACAAACAGCAACATCTGCTGGTTGAGCTGTAAATGATGGACCTGCGCCTGGTGTTACTACGAATGAAATAGTTGTCGTTTGGATCGTTGTTCCTGCAGTTCCTGTAACATCAATGTTGTATGTTCCAGGTGTTAATGTATTGGTATTGGTTAAGCTGATGGTTGTGCTGCTACCCGGTGTAACTGGGTTAGGACTAAATGAAACTGTAGTTCCAGCAGGGTTACCTGTTGCTGTTAAATTAATTGGTGTTGAAAATCCGCCTGTAGCTGTTGTTGCGATTGAAGCGGTAGCTGGTGCAACTGATCCACAAGCAAGGTTTGCTGCAGCAGATGGTGAAAACGCAAATCCACTTGCTGGTGCAGTAATCGTAAAGTTTGCATTACAAATATCAAAGAAGATATTGCCTACTGACTCTACTTTAATTCTAGCTGTTGTTGATGGATTGTTTGGAACAGTAATGGTTTCCGAACCATCATTGGCTGTATTGGCAATTAATACTACCGGCCATGTATATCCGCCATCAGTTGACAACAAGATGTTTACATTCGAACAACTTACCGGAGCCAAATCTGATCCGTTAACTGTCCAAGTTACCGTTTGTGTACTTCCTGAAGCCCAAGTAATACCTGTTGTATTGGGAGCAGAAACGCCAAATGGTCCAGATGTTCCATTTACGGTTACGGTCATATCTGTAAAAATAGTTTGACCAACTTTAACTGGAGGAGTAGAAGAGTATGGGGCATTATCTCTAATGGTTAATCTAAAGTTTAATGTTCTAGCTACAGAGCTTAATGCTTCTGTATTGGCAACGGCATCTCCACCTGTTAACGGACCACTGATAAATTGTCCGGCTAAGATGGTAGATAATTTAGGACAAATTCTTGTTGGAGAAGCTGATGGTGAAAATGAAATCCAGTTTGGACCAGTTGCTTTTGTTGCACTCGCAACACTATTGTTTCCAGTTTGTGCTGAAGATGCATTGTCGTTTTGTTCCCAGCAATATGTGATGGGATCGCCATCAGCATCAGCTGCGCTTCCTGTTAGTGCAAAAGGTGTACTTTTTGGAATGATGTAGTTGGCAACAGCAGCAACTGTTGGTGTTGCGTTTGTACCAGCCAAACTTGTGGTAATTGGACAAGTTTTGGTAGTTAGGTTTGTTTGAATTTGAGCGATTGTTGCTTCATGGAAAATATCAATTGAATGTGGTGCAACGTCCTGGCCAGTGATACCTGCATATCCCATGATGGTGATACCAGATCCAACTTCTTTGTTAACACCTGATCCTTCATTGCTCATAGAGAAAGTATGGTTACCACCCATTTGGTGTCCTACTTCATGTACTACGTAGTCAATATCAAAATTGTCGCCTTGTGGAATACCATCTGCAGGTGAAGTGATACCACTTCCTTTTTGACCGTTTACACAAATACAACCGATACATCCTGCATTACCACCGCCACCAGAAGCACCAAACATATGACCAATGTCGTAGTTGGCTTCTCCAATAACAGACGTTAATGTGGCTTGCAATTGGCCGTTCCAGTTACCCATTGTTGTATATGGATCTGTACCCGGAACATAATATATTACTGCATCTGTATTGGCAATTAAATTTAAGTGAACGGCTAAATCTTTTTCGTAGCAACCATTACAACGTGTCATTGTTGCATTGAAAGCGGCCAATACCAATCCAACTTGTGCAGCACTGGTAGCTCCAAAATAGTTAGAATATTCTGCGTTGCATGATTGTGCTAAACGCATTGTTTTTAAATCGCCAGTTGAGCGACCAGTAACACCAGAACGCATCACTTGATTGTTCATTTCTGCAGCTCCACGCTCATCAACGGTAGAACAAAGCCATGGCAATTGACCAGGCTTTCTGTTAGAAATAAATACAGCATATACGGTATGGTCTTGTGAATATGGTTCGATAAATTCATTTGGTCTATCAGCTCTAAAAACCATTGTTTGAATTCCTTGAGGAGAAATACTCAATTTCAATGTTGCATACTTGTCGGTTAAACCCTTACCAGAAAAAGCTCTGATTTCTGGGAAACGGGCTTGCAAAGCAGGCTCAAAATTTGACGCTTCAACCACCTCAAATTGTTCCATTTCGCCAGCTGCATTTGGCAAAGAAATAACTACACTGTGTGCAGCAGCATTGTCTACTACTGTAAACAAAGTTTGTCTCAATGGAGCAATGTCCAAATCAAACAACTTGAATTCTTTCGGGAAAGACAATCTGGCAACACCCTTGTCTGTTGCAATTTTTTCTACAGATGTGTGTGAAGACCATGCCTTCTTGTTCTGTGCGCTGATGCTAAATGTTGCAACCAATGCAAACAACATCAAAATAGATAACTTGTACAATTGTTTCATGTGCTTTTTTGTTTTACATGTTTACATAAAAATAACCTTAGCGTGGTTGCTTTATGTTTTTTTTGTTTTAGAATAGTGTCAAATGTATTACTAAAAATGACTTCAGCCAAAAGCAAAGCGGAATTTTTTATTGGCTTTTTTTATGAAAATCCAATCGTCGGTGGAGATTTCGAAATTTGATTAAAAACGCAATATTTTGATATGAATTTTCAATAGGTTTACAGCATCGATTGGAATAATACCATCATTTTTAATCAATTTTTAATGATGGTAAGGGTGGGGTATTTTCTATTATGGTATTGATTTTCAGTGTGATTTTATTTTACAAGTAATTTTCACCAGCTATTCTATTTCTAATGACTTTTGCCGGAGACCCATATGAGATGGTGTAAGAGGGACAATTATTCAACAACAATGCTCCAGCTCCAATAACACTCTGTGTTGCTATGGTAAGCCCGTGTTTGATGACTGCCCCCATACAAATAGCACTAAAAGCTTGAACCGTAACATTGCCGCCTGTAGTTGCACCCGGACCAATACTGGTAAATTCCTCAAAAATATTATCGTGGTCGACGCTTGATTTTGTGTTTACAATGGAAAAATCACCGATTACAGTACTGCTGTTGATGATGGCACCGGCCATTACCACCACGCCTTTTCCGATACTTGCAGACTGGGCAATTTCTGCAGAAGGGTGAATTGCTGTTGCAAATTCCGCATCCGGGTAAATCGCTTTTACTTTATGAAAAACCATCGATCTTTTCCAATTGTCGCCCAAAGCAATGATGAATAAACAATTGGGATGAGCTTGCATGATGGATGGAATGATTTCCTCCGTACCCAAAACCTCATATGATAATAGGGTTTGCCCAATTTCATGGCTTAATCCTATCAAACCCAAAATTTGATATTTGTTGGATTTTTCTACAATATCTATGATCACTTTTGCATGTCCAGCGGAACCGATGACAACCAAATTTTCTTTCGCCATAAGAAATAATTAGACATAAAAGTAAGCATAAATAGCTTTGAAATGATGTTGAAGTTGATGTGAAAAAATAGACATAAATTGCGACGCAATAACAACAAAATAAAGCAATATGAATACCGATAATACATTCAATAAAAATGAAGACGCGTTAAAAATGGCTTGGAGTTTTGTGCGTCAGAAGTTGGAGAAGATTGCAGAAGGTGGTGGGATGAAAGCTGCACAAAAACAAAAAGAACGCAACAAGCTAACTGCAAGAGAGCGCATCGAGTTTTTGATTGATGCAGATAGTCCATTTATTGAAATTGGGGCATTTGCCGGTTACGAAATGTACGAAGAGCAAGGTGGATGCCCTGCTGGAGGAACGGTAAGTGGCATTGGATATGTAAGCGGTCGTCAATGTATTATTGTAGCCAATGACCAAACCGTGAAAGCTGGTGCATGGTTTCCCATCACTGGAAAGAAAAATTTACGGATGCAAGAAATTGCAATGGAAAATAATTTGCCGATCATATACATTGTAGATAGTGCGGGTGTTTATCTGCCAATGCAAGATGAAATTTTTCCGGATAAAGAAAACTTCGGCAGAATTTTTAGAAACAACGCCAAGATGAGTGCGATGGGCATAACTCAAATAGCCGTTGTTACTGGGGCTTGTGTAGCCGGTGGGGCTTATTTGCCAATCATGAGTGATGAAACCATTATGGTTGAAAATGCAGGTTCCATTTTTTTGGCTGGGCCATATTTGGTTAAAGCAGCCATTGGAGAAGATGTGGATGCCGAGACATTAGGCGGCGCCGTTACCCACACTGCCATCTCTGGTATTGCAGATTATAAATTTCCAACAGAACAAGAATGCTTAACACAGGTTAAGAAAACCATGAGTAAAATTGCACCGCCATCTCTTGCAGGATTTAGCAGAGTAGCGGCTGTTGCACCTGCCAAGGACAAAGGAGAAATATATGGTATTCTTAGTGAAGGAAACAGCAAGCCATACAACATGAATGACCTCATCGAATGTTTAGTTGATGCCAATAGTTTTGATGAATTTAAACAGGATTACGGCAAAACAATTGTATGTGGTTATGCTCGGGTGGATGGTTGGGCAGTAGGTATTGTGGCCAATCAACGGTTGGTGCTAAAAAATAAAAAAGGGGAAATGCAAATGGGCGGTGTTATTTACAATGATAGTGCAGATAAGGCAGCGCGTTTTATCATGAACTGCAACCAAAAGAAAATTCCATTGGTGTTTTTGCAAGATGTTACCGGATTTATGGTAGGCAGCAAAAGCGAGCATTCGGGTATCATTAAGGATGGTGCAAAATTGGTGAATGCCGTTGCCAACTCCGTGGTGCCCAAATTCACATTCATCATCGGCAATTCATACGGCGCAGGAAATTATGCGATGTGTGGAAAAGCATACGATCCAAGGTTAATTTTTGCATGGCCCACAGCCAAGATTGCAGTAATGGGCGGAGAGCAGGCGGCTAAAACCATGTTGCAAATTCAAGTAGCTGCTATGAAAGCCAAAGGCATGGCTGTTTCAGCTGAAGAAGAAACCGCATTGCTCCAAAAAATCACAGCCGATTATACCCGACAAACCAAACCCGAGTATGCAGCTGCACGGTTATGGGTAGACGCCATTATTGATCCAAAAGAAACCAGGATGCTCATCTCCGAAGGGATTAAAGCGGCTAACCAATCACCCATAACAACCGGTTTTAACACAGGGGTTTTTCAGGTGTAGGCTGGATGGGATAGAGATGGATGCTGGATACTGGATACTGGATACTGGATAATGGATATGCATTCTCAACACCAAACAAACACCAAACAAACACCAAACACCAAACACCAAACACCAAACACCAAACACCAAACACCAAACACCAAACAAACAACACCAAACACCAAACACCAAATGTCTTCAACACACATAACCATGTATACCGACGGATCTTCGAGAGGCAATCCTGGCCCCGGCGGGTATGGCGTTGTGCTGATGTTTGGCACTCACCGAAAAGAAATTTCCAAAGGATTCAAACATACCACCAATAATAGAATGGAACTCATGGCTGTAATCGAAGGCCTAAAAGCCATTTCTAAAAAGGAAATCCCCGTTAAAATTTATTCCGATAGCCAATATGTTGTCAATTCAATTGAAAAAGGCTGGCTCAATACTTGGATTAAAACCAATTTTAAAGGGGGTAAAAAAAATAGCGACTTGTGGAAAACATACTATGAATTGTCTAAGTCTCATTCCATCAAAATGATTTGGGTAAAAGGGCATGCAGACAACCCTTTCAACAACAGATGCGATGAGTTGGCAACATCAGCCGCCGATGGGAAACACCTCATCATCGACGAAGGATATGAAGGTTAAACGAATGTTTTGTTG
>CAIQHJ010000093.1 GCA_903871575.1 uncultured Bacteroidota bacterium | reverse complement strand
TTTCATCATTTTTTGAAAAATCCCCATTCGAGATAGAAAAATCCATTTTTGGAAAATCAAAGAAAAAAGTAGAAAGATGGAGATTTGGAAACCGCGCACCAAAACAAAAAACCCACGACTAGCGTGGGTTTCATTCATTAAAAGTGGTGTGGGCCGGGGTTGAACCGGCAACACATGGATTTTCAGTCCATTGCTCTACCAACTGAGCTACCGCACCGAGTTTTTGTGCTACTCCCGAGTCCGCTTTCGCTCTTCGGGATCTTGTTTTTCTATAGATCTTTTAATTCACTATGAAAAACTACGACGCACCTTTTCCCTTTTGGGAGGGCAAAAATAAGGGAAATATTATTAATTAGGTAATTGTTAATCAAAAACTTTGATAGATTTTTAGCTTACACACATCGCGCTATTAATTTCCGTATTCACACAAAAACTTAATGCGCATAATCTTCAATTGCTCCCAATTGAAATTGCTGTCTGCCAACTCCTCCTGCGCCAACTGCAACGAGGAAATATCACATCCCTTGAAATATTCCATGATCTCCTCTTGCTCATACTCATCCACCATGTCATTTATCGCATAATTCAAATTTAACTTGGTGCCACTGGCCACAATCGTTTCCATCTCCTCCAACAACTCATCTATCCGCAAATCTTTGTTCTTCGCTATCGTCTCCAATGGAATTTTCTTATCTACATTCTGTATAATAAATATCTTGTTGTTGTTTCTATTCAACACACTCTTCATCACAAAATCATCGGGCTTGATGATGTCGTTTTCCTCCACATATGCCGCAATCAAATCTATAAACGGCTTCCCATATCGCGATGCCTTGCCTTTGCTAACCCCACTTATTTTTTCCAACTCGGCAATATTTGTTGGAAACATCGTGGCCATATCGCCCAAAGAACTTTCTAAGAAAATTACAAATGGAGGCAGGTTTTTTTCTTTCGCCACTATTTTTCGCAAATCCTTTAATTGTGTCAACAATACCTCATCCGTTGCGCCTGTTGCCGCTTCTCCACTTGATGCTTCCTCATCATCTGCATTGGCCTCCTCAAACAAATTATTTAAAACAATAGAAAAAGATACCGGCTTCTTTAAAAAACCCAATCCCTTTTTGGTTATTTTTAAAACACCATATTCCACAATGTCCTTTTCCAATAATCCATTCAACAACATTTGTCGTATCAAACTATTCCAGTAATGCGCCTCACGGTCCTGGCCAATTCCAAAAATATCCAACGCCTCGTGTCGATACATCTGAACTTGTTTGGTAGCCTTTCCCGTTAATATCAAAACCAAGTATTCTATTGTGAAATGCTCGCCCAATGCCTTCACTGATTTCAACACATCAACGGCCCCATCTTTTGCTTCTATTTTTTCTTTGGGATGCAAACAATTGTCGCACTGACCGCAGCTTTGGCTATCGTCAAACGCTTCTCCAAAATAATACAACAATGTTTTTCTCCTACAAATACTGCTTTCTGCATAGGATAATGTTTCATTGATCAACTGCGCACCCACCTCACGCTCACTCAACGGCTTGTCTTTCATCAAGTGCTCGAGCTTGGCCACATCTTTGTGCGAGTAGTATAAAATACACTTTCCTTCCATACCATCTCTTCCTGCTCTACCGGTTTCCTGATAATAATTTTCTATCGACTTGGGTATGTTGTAATGAATCACAAAGCGCACATCGGGTTTGTCGATGCCCATGCCAAATGCAATGGTAGCAACGATTACATCTACATCTTCGTTCAAAAATTCATCTTGTCTTTTGGCTCTCAATTTTGCGTCTAACCCTGCGTGATAGGCAACTGCTTTGATGCCGTTGGCCATGAGCATATTGGCCAAATCTTCAGTTGTTTTTCTGTTGAGGGTATAAATGATGCCGCTCTTGTTCTTGTGTAGTTGAATAAATCGAACAATGCTTTTGTTGGTTTGTTCTAAACTGATCTTTGGCTGAATCTCGTAATATAAATTGGGCCGATTAAAAGAAGACACAAATACTGCTGCATCCCTCAATCCCAGATTTTTTATAATGTCGCTTTGAACTTTTGGCGTAGCCGTAGCCGTTAGTGCGATAATGGCTGCATCCGGATTGATGCGCTCCATCATTTCTTTTAACCGCCGGTATTCTGGTCTGAAGTCATGTCCCCATTCCGATATACAATGCGCCTCATCTACCGCAAAAAAGGAAATTTGTATCGATTGAAAAAATTCTATGTTTTCTTCTTTGGTCATGGTTTCGGGTGCTACATACAACATCTTCGTCTTCCCTGAAATCAAATCTTGCTTCACTGTTTTTTGCTGACCCTTATTCAATGTGCTGTTTAGGAAATGGGCTACATTATCAATGCTGCTGTAACTTCTCACCAAATCCACCTGATTTTTCATCAAGGCAATGAGCGGAGATACAATAATTGCTACTCCCTCCATCATCATCGCCGGAAGCTGATAACACAAACTTTTACCACCGCCCGTAGGCATGATCACAAAAGTGTCTTTTCCTTCGAGTAAGGTTGATATAATTTGCGCTTGTTCACCTTTAAACGCATCGAAGCCGAAATGCTTTTGCAATGCTGATGTTAACATTGGTGAACCTGATTTATTTACGGTATTGCTGGGAGCGTTTTTTTTGGGACTTGATTTTTTTGTTGTAGCCATAACATTCTTATCTTTCTCTTGTACGCCTTCGCACAATCAAAGGCCAACGAAGTTAATCGAATTTCATTGGATTCGCAACCCTAAAAATCAATCTGCTCATTTCTTTTGATTCGTTTTCAATTGCTTATGTAATAGCCGTTGATTTGCAAGGCGTTGAAAATTATGCTCCATCTTTAACGCCAACCCAACTTAGGAAGCCTCCTATCAGATTCTTTGTGTTTTGCATTAATTAAAGTAGGTTTGCCAACTATTTTATGAACAGTATAGACATTATATCGATTGCCAATAAAACGCTACAGCTGCAGGCAGAATCAATAGTTGGGATTCAACAATTTATCAATGCCGATTTTGCAAAAGCTGTTGAAACCATTGCCTACACAAAAGGTCGGTTGGTTGTAAGTGGCATTGGTAAAAGTGCCATCATTGCACAAAAAGTGGTGGCCACGCTCAACAGCACCGGCACGCCTTCCATTTTTATGCATGCCGCAGACGCCATTCACGGCGATTTGGGTATGATACAGAAAGATGATGTTGTTATGGTCATCAGCAAAAGCGGCGATAGTCCAGAAATTAAAGTGCTGTTGCCTTTGGTCAAAGGTTTTGGCAATTATTTGATAGGCATGGGTGGCAATATCGATTCTTTTTTAGCTACACATTGCGATGTGTATTTGAATACAACAGTCACACATGAGGCTTGTCCCAATAACCTTGCACCAACCACCAGCACAACCGCTCAAATGGTTATGGGCGATGCATTGGCTGTTTGTTTGATGGAAATAAAAGGATTTAAAAAAGATGATTTTGCTCGTTTTCATCCAGGCGGCGCGCTCGGTAAAAAATTGTATTTGAGGGTAAAAGATATCCTGGCTGCACAAATGCCATTTGTATCTCCCACATCATCTATCAAAGAAGTAATTGTAGAAATTACCAAAAGTAGATTGGGTGCAACAGCTGTTTTAGATGAAAACAAAACAATTTGCGGCATCATCACCGATGGCGACCTGAGAAGAATGCTGGAAAACACCATTCAATTCGACAACCTCAATGCCGCCAACATCATGAGTGCACATCCCAAACAAATTGTAGCCAACGCATTGGCCGCCGAGGCATTTGAGATGATGAGAAGCCACAACATCAACCAACTTTTGGTAACAGAAGATGAAAAATACATGGGCGTTTTGCATATTCAGGATTTAATTAGAGAAGGTATTATTTAAAACAGAATGACATCAGCATGAATAAAAATCACTATGTAGCAATTATGGCCGGGGGCATTGGCAGCCGTTTTTGGCCGATGAGCAGAACGGATTATCCTAAGCAGTTTCTCGACATTCTAAATACTGGTAAAACCCTCATCCAATCAACTTTCGATCGATTTGCGAAATTCATTCCCGCAGAAAATATTTTTGTAGTTACCGCAGAAAATTACAAATCCATTGTTATTGAACAGCTGCCCCAGATGCATGCTGCCAATATTTTGTGCGAGCCATCCAGAAAAAATACCGCACCCTGCATTGCTTATGTATCTTATAAACTCGCCCAACTCAATGAATCAGCCAATTTGATTTGTGCACCTGCAGATCATTTGATTTTTGACGAAGCTGCTTTTGAAAATATTTGTTTGGATGCTTTGCAATTCACATCAAACATAAAAGCATTGGTAACCTTGGGTGTTAAACCCACCAATCCAAATACAGGATATGGTTATATTCAGTTTGAACCTTTAGCGGTAAGCAACAACGTATTTAAAGTAAAAACATTTACCGAAAAACCAGACAAAGATTTGGCCAAAACCTTTGTGGCCAGTGGCGATTTCTTATGGAACGCAGGGATCTTTGTTTGGCAAATTAAAAATATTGTCAAAGCATTTGAAACCCTGCTTCCCGAAATTCACGAAATGTTTGATAACGAAAAATCTCATTTCAATACCGAACGCGAACAAGAAGCAATAGAAAGAATTTATCCGCAATGTGTAAATATCTCTATAGATTATGGCATCATGGAAAAGGCCGATAATGTGTATGTTATTCCGGCTGCTTTTGGATGGAGCGATTTAGGAACATGGGCTAGCGCATACGACACTTTAGAGAAAGATTATTTAGACAATGCGGTGGCGGGTGATAATGTAATCATCATCGATGCAACCAAAAATATGGTACATGCCGACAACAAAAAACTGGTGCTGTTGCAAGGCTTAGAAGATTTCATTGTGGTAGATACCAAAGATGTTTTGTTGATTTGTAAAAAAGACAAAGAGCAAGAGATTAAAGAATATGTTGCAGAAGTAAAACGCAATAAAGGCGATAAATTTATTTAATTTATAAAATTAATTCTGTTGACACCAAGCATTCCCAATAAGTTACCCAATGTTGGCACCACCATTTTTACCGTGATGAGTGCATTAGCCACACAACACAATGCCATCAATCTTGGACAGGGCTTCCCCGATTTTCCCATGAATCCCAAGCTTACCTCATTGGTAACCGAAGCCATGCAAGCCAACCAAAATCAATATGTACACATGTGTGGGTTGCCGTTATTACGGGAACGGTTGGCCGAAAAAGTAAATGAAAGCTATCAATGCAATGTTCATCCCGACACCGATATCACCATCACACCAGGAGGCACTTATGCCATCTACACAGCTTTTACAACCATATTATCGCCAGGAGATGAGGTGATAGTTTTTGAACCGGCTTATGATTCTTATATTCCCAATATTGAATTAAATGGTGGCATTGCCATACGCATACCACTGCAACATCCCAGCTACGATATTCCTTGGGATTTGGTGAGAGCGAAAATTACCCCGAAAACAAAAGCCATTATCATCAACTCGCCGCACAACCCTACCGGAAGCGTGCTTACACAAAACGATATCAACGAGCTAACGGATATCGTTGACCATTCAAACATCATCATCATCAGCGATGAAGTATATGAACATCTTATTTTTGATGACAAAGCACACTTATCTATTTTAAAATATCCTGCATTGAGCGCCAGAAGTTTTGTTTGCTTTTCGTTTGGAAAAGTATACCATTGCACGGGCTGGAAAATGGGTTATTGTATTGCGCCTCCCACGCTGATGGCGGCATTTAGAAAAGTACATCAATTTAATGTGTTTACATGCAACAGTCCCATGCAACATGGAATTGCCGCATTCTTAACAGAAAAAAATCAGTATCTCGAACTGGGAAAATTCTTACAACAAAAAAGAGATTATTTTCAACAACTCATGCAAGCAACGCCATTTGTTCCGTTGCCTTCGTATGGAAGCTATTTTCAGCTCTACAGCTACGAAAACATTTCTCAACAATCCGAATTGGAATTTGCAACCGCATTAACCGAAAAAGCAGGCGTGGCAACTATTCCGGTCTCCGCTTTTTATAAAACACCCACCAACAACCAGGTGTTGCGCTTTTGTTTTGCCAAAAAAGAAGAGACGTTGGAAGCAGCAGTGGAGCGGTTGAGGAGGAGTTTTTGATTCTGGATTCTGGATACTGGATACTGGATTTTCGCAAGGTACAGCCTATCCAGCCTATCCAGCTTATCTATCCTATCCAGCCTATCTATCCTATCCAGCCTTTCTAGCTTCCAACATCTAGCAAATACTTCTCTGCTTTTTCCAAATCTTCGGGAACGTCAATTTTTACACCAACAAAATCTGTTAACACCATTTTCAATTTGATGCCGTTTTCGAGATAGCGCAGGCACTCAATTTTTTCAATGCTTTCCAATGGTGTCATTTCCCATTTGGTAAATTGAAGTAAGGCAGCTTTCCTAAAAGCATATACGCCGATGTGCTCATAATAAACAGGTTGGATATTTTCGTCGCGGTGAAAAGGGATGACACTTCTGCTAAATAAAAGCGATTCCATATTTTTATCTACCACCACTTTTACAAAATTGGTATTGCTTACCAATGAATGATCGGTAAAGGGTTTCATGACAGATGCCACTTGAACATTTTCATCATTAAAAGCCGCTAGTAATTTTGCCAAAGTAGACGTATCAATAAAAGGCTCATCGCCCTGAACATTCAAAATAATATCTACTTCCATATTTTCTACGGCTTCTGCAATCCGGTCGCTGCCACTTTCGTGCGTTTTGATGCTCATGATGGCTTTACCTCCATGTTGCACTATCTCATCATAAATTAAACTATGGTCGGTTACCACAAATACTTCATCAAATAAGCCGCTTGCTACCGTATTATCGTAGGTATGACGGATGACTGTTTTATTTCCCAACTGCTGCATCAATTTGAAAGGAAATCGCGTTGCAGCATAGCGGGCGGGAATCATAGCAATTGATTTCATACAATTGGATTTTATTTTGGTGCAAATGTAGTTTTAATATATCTTTAATTTATCTTTAATCTATTCGTCCCCAAGTTAACAAACATTCTCGCCCTGTGCTCATTTAACAAACACAACACTTTTATGAAAAAATTGTACAATCTGATTGTTTTCTCTTTTTTATGCCTTGCTGCAAATGCACAAACTGTAAACATTTTCGGTCTTAGTACCAGCGGTAACATTGTAGTGGGTGGCAGTAGCTATCATGCGAGCGAATCCATTTACACCAATGCAGAAATTGGGACTTCCAATTTTACCACAAACGCTATTCAAAAAATCAACTTCTATCTTCAAGCAGAAGGGTTTTCGCCAGCCATTTCGAACTTTAGAATAAGGATGAAAAACATTTCTGCAGCGACTACTACATTCACTTCAGGAACGTATAGCTTAACCGGATACACTACCGTATTCGATGGCACACTAAATGCAACCCCAACAGGCATTGTAGGTGTTACTTTATCTACACCATTTATTAGAACAGCCGGAAGCAACCTTCAAGTATTAATAGAAAGAACAGACAATGTTGTACACACAGGAATTGTATTTTATTCGGCAATTGGAAACGCTGCTGACGCTGCTGCATTAACAACACGCAGATACAACAATACAACCATTCCAACGCCTGGCACAACTAATTTAACTGCAAGTGCTTTCCGCCCAGCTATTCAGTTTGTGCACCAATACGCAATTGATGCTGCGGTTACCGATATTTCTAGTTTGAATGTTACTTGTTTTGATGCACCACAAACTTTATCTGTAGAACTCACCAACGATGGTTTGAACGATATTGCTGCAGGT
>CAIQHJ010000092.1 GCA_903871575.1 uncultured Bacteroidota bacterium | reverse complement strand
AGCATCATTTAATCAAACAGATTTTCATCGTCGTTATACAATTGAATATTTTTTTTGCTAGTCAGCTCGAAAATCAACCAAGTCAACAATAAACCGGCAAAGAAAACTATGCTGAGTATGATATTATAATGAACGATGGCAACTATGCAAACCAAAGATAGCAACAAAGCAATCAAAGGAAACCAAGGATAGAAGGGGGTTTTAAAACGTGATGTATAGGTTATATCTTTTTTCAACTTAAGCAAACTAACCATGCTGATGCTATACATAACAACAGCGCCTAAGGCTGAAATTACAATAACAATAAGTGTGGTTCCGGTGAACAAAGACAACAGCCCAATGACGCCACCTAAAATCAAAGCCCAATGCGGTGTGCGAAATCGAACATTTACTTTGCTGAAGATGGAAGGCAAAAATCCACTTCTCGATAAAGCATAAATTTGTCTGGAGTAGCCAATAATTAATCCATGAAAAGAAGCAATCAAACCAAAGAGCCCAATGCCAGCAAAAATTTTTGTAAGCTGGTGATTTTCGCCCAATACCATTTTAATGGCAGCAGGTAGTGGGTAGTCGATTGAACTAAGTGATTCCCAATTTCCAATGCCACCGGTTAAAATCATAATGCCCAAAGCCAGCAATATGAGCGTGCCCATTCCCAATAAATATCCTTTGGGAATATTTTTGTGCGGATGTTGTACTTCTTCAGAAACCATGGCAACGCCTTCAATTCCCAAGAACAACCAAATGGCAAAAGGCAATGCTGCAAAAATTCCTTGTAAGCCAAATGGCATGGGATTGGCAATAAAATTTTTGTACTCGAAGCTGGGAGCAACGATGCCCATGAACAGCAACAACTCCAAAACGGCAAGCAACGTAACCACCAAATTAAAAATGGCGGAGGCTTTTATACCCATTATATTGATGAGCGTAAAAATGATATATGATCCAACAGCTGTAGCCATCACGGGGATATCGGCACAAAGAAAATGAACATAACTGCCAAGCGAAAAAGCAATTGCTGGAGGTGCAAATACAAATTCAATACAGGTTGCATAACCAGCGATGAGCCCACCGGTGGGGCCAAATGCTTTGTAGGCATAGGCAAAGGGGCCACCAGCATGAGGGATACTGGAAGTGAGTTCGGTGAAGCTAAAAACAAAAGTGACGTACAAAATGGTGATGATGATTGTTGAAACCAAAAAGCCAACGGTGCCGGCAACACCCCATCCTAAGTTCCATCCAAAATATTCGCCAGAAATAACGAGCCCAACTGCAATGCCCCAAAGATGAATGGGCTTTAACGCTTTATTTAATGATGTTTTATTTTCCACCGCTTGAAAGTAGCAACAAAAAAGAGTTTATAGAAAATTAATTTGAAGATTCGATTTTCAAGAGCATTTTACAAGGAGATGCAGATAATGGATATCATTAAAATATCAATTAGAATAATTTTATTATGACTAATTTTACAAAAAATAAAAAGTCATGAAAACGAGTAACATCATCTTAATTGTATTGGGCGCATTTTTGTTAATCATTGGATTTTGGGGTTGCAATGGATACAATGGTTTGGTAGGAGCAGACCAAAGTGTAAAAAAAGTTTGGAGTAACGTAGAAACCAATTATCAAAGAAGAACAGATTTATACAGCAGTGTAATCAAAGTAATAGAAGGATCTGCCAATTTCGAAAAATCAACTTTGAAAGACGTAATCGAAGCAAGATCAAAAGCTACATCTATTAAAGTAGACATCAACGACCCAGCATCATTGGAAGCATACCAAAAAGCGCAAGCCAATTTACAAGGCTCGTTTAGCAGATTGATGGCGGTGGCTGAAAGCTATCCAAATCTAAAAACAACGGATGCGTTTAAAGATTTTCAAACTCAAATTGAAGGAACAGAAAATAGAATCAATGTAGCCCGCCAAGATTATAATAAAGCCATTGAAGATTATAATTTAAAAGTAAAAAAATTCCCAGGTGTAATTTTAGCTAGGTTATTTGGTTACAATGAAAAGCCTTTCTACAAGGCAGATGAAGGAACCGAAAAAGCACCACAAATCGATTTTAATATCAAATAGTATTTCACCAATACAAGTTTATTATGTTTGGATTGCTCAAGAAGAAATCAATATTTTCTGAAGAAGAAAACAATCGGATTGTAAAGGCCATCCAATCATCAGAATTGCGCACCAGTGGCGAAATAAGAATTTATATAGAATCTCGAAATCCATTGATGAGCACCATCGATAGGGCGAAAGCAATTTTCCAACAATTACAGATGCATGAAACACAACAACGCAATGCGGTGCTCTTGTATTTGGCAACCAAAGACCGGGAAGTAGCAATTTTTGGAGATGATGGCATACATCAGCAAGTGGGTTCTGCATTTTGGACAAAACAAGTAGAACAAATGATTGGATTGTTTAAAGAAAACAATTTGGTTGATGGAATAGTAAAATGTGTAGAAGAAGTAAGCCAAGTATTAATAGAAAAATTTCCACATCAAGGCCAAGCAGATCAAAATGAATTGCCTGATGAAATCGTTTTTGGAAAATAAATAATTAGCAATGAAAAGTGTTGGAGCAATATGTTTATGGTTGGTTTTTGGGGTGATCCAATGCTGTTATGGTCAAAATATTCCGGCAAAACCCAATCCATCTAGATTGGTAAATGATTTTACAAATACACTTACTTCAGATCAGCAGGCAGCATTGGAGCATAAATTGGTTGCCTTTGATGATAGCACAAGCACGCAAATTGCCGTAATCATTATTGAAAGTTTAGAAGGCGCAGACATCAGTGATCTTGCCTTGAAAATAGGTAGGGGCTGGGGTATAGGAGGAAAGGAATACAACAATGGGGTTGTTTTTTTGATTGCGAAGGGTGATCGAAAAATGAATATTTCAACGGGTTATGGTGTAGAGGGTGCGCTACCCGATATTACGGCAAAGCACATCATTGATGATGTTGTAAAACCCAATTTCAAGGGAAATGATTATTACAGGGGAATAGATGAAGGAACCAACGCCATCATTAAGGCGGTGAAAGGAGAATATCAAACACCAAGAAAAAAAGCAAAAGGAAATGGGAGTATATTAATACTTGTGATGATTGTGATTATTTTGGTTGCATTGTCATCTGGCAGGGGAGGTGGAGGATCAATGATGAGCGGTAGCGGTAGGCGTGGTTTTGGCGGGCCCATGTTTTTCCCAATGGGTGGTGGTTATGGCGGCGGCGGTGGCGGAAGTTCGGGTGGCGGAAGCTTTGGCGGCTTTGGTGGAGGCAGTTTCGGAGGGGGAGGCGCAAGCGGTGGGTGGTAGTTATTTTCACAAAAAAGTCTCAGTACTACACAATCAACAACTACAAACAAAAGATTATGAAAAAATTCATGTTGGATATCAAGCTCGAAGGGTTGGATAATGAAACCAGAATGAGCCTGCTTCCAAAAGAACAAGAGCTAGTTAAAGAGATGGAACAAAATGGCACCATCGTTCATAATTTCATCAAGTTGGATATGTCTGGAATTTTCATCGTTATGCTGGCAAACGACATCGAAGATGTTCATGCAAAACTTTCTATTTTGCCATATTATCCTTACATGAAAATACTCGTTGTTCCTGTAAGAGTTGTCAACCACATCAATGAGTAAATCGATATTTACAATCAACCATTGTTCGATTCATTCAACGCTATTTGAAAAATGAACAATGTCCGATAAGCTAATAGCACAATGAAAATGGCCTCCTTCTCATTTAAGTGAAGGAGGCCATTAAGGTTTAAAAACGCAAATCGTTACAATTACTTAAACACACTATTTACATACTCTTCAATTTCCTTTCCTTTAGCTTTGATGATTTTATCAAAAGTTTTCTTAAAACCAGCATCAACAAATTTTCTGTATTGTGCAGGTAACATGTTTCTTAGTGCTATCATTTGATCAATACCTTTTTTCACTTTTTTCAAATCATTCAATTTAATTAGAAACTCACCAAACTTATCAGCCATACTAAATTTCGCCTGACTCATGGGTGCTTCCGTAAAAGTTTTAGAAACAAATTCAAAATCGGCTTCTGTTCCTTCGTTAATTAAAATTTTGATAATCTCATCACCTAAGCTACCCTTTGCATCATTTGCGTACTGTTTTGCTAGTTCAAATGCACGATCAGGCTGTAAAGCTACGATTCCTTTAAAAGCAGCACCTGCTACATTGTATGAAGAATCCATCATTGCTTTATCATAAATAGGCAAAAATTGTTTACCTCCATTCTTCACCAAAAATTGAATTGCCGCAGCTTTCACCTTTCTGTTTTTATCGTTCTTAGCCAACATTTCAATTTGACCAATAACTACTGAGTCTTTCTTGTAGCTTGTCGTTCCAATTTTTTGAATGGCAGCAATACGCAATTTGAAAAATGGATCAGTTAAACCCAGCTTTAGTTGTTCCAATTCATTTTTTGCAAAATAATCCAATGCTTCTTTTCTGTCGAGGTAGGTTTTCCCAAACTTCCATTGAGCGATATAATTTTCAGCTGTTTTATTGTCTGTTTTTTCAGCCAATAAAATCTTGTCTGCATCTACGCTAATCCATTGCGGCTTTCCAGAAACGGCAAAATGGAAAGTGTCTGAACTGTTTTCTACAGTTACAAGATATCGCTTACTTTTTCCATTTTCATATACATCAATGGCAATGGGCAAGGCAAATAATTTACCCGATTTTTGTGTTTGGTCAACAATAACATCAGCAATATTTTTAGTAGAATCGAAAGCATAATTGATTTTTAATTTGGGGTGGCCACTACCATAATACCATTGATTCCAAAACCAATTGAAGTCTTTGCCGGTGGTTTCTTCAAAAGCTAATCTTAATTGGTTTGCTTCGCCAGTCTTATATTTATTGGTGGTTAGGTAGTTGTTCAATGATTTAAAAAATGCGTCATCTCCTACATAGTTTCTCAACATGTGCAAAATCCTACCACCTTTATTGTAACTCACTGCATCAAACATATCTTCTCTACTGGCATAATAAAACCGCGCCAAATGTTTTTTATCAGAGCCACTCATCAAATATCCTTGCATATCTTCAAAGTTGTGTGCATCTGCAAAATCTTTCCCATACTTATATTCATCCCACAGGTACTCACTGTAATTGGCAAAACTTTCGTTAACGGTTAGATTGCTCCAGCTTTCTGCTGTAACCAAATCGCCAAACCATTGGTGAAACAATTCATGTGCAATGGTTTCTTCCCATTCATTGCCATCCGATAATTCTCTTGCATTTTGATAAGCACTTTCTTGGTGAAGTGTTGCAGTGGTGTTTTCCATTGCCCCGCTAACATAATCCCTTCCAACCATTTGCGCATATTTTTGCCATGGATATTCAACACCTAATTTAGAAGAGAAAAATCCCATCATTTCAGGTGTATTGCCAAAAACGCCCCGTGCATAAGGTTGTTGCTTTTTTTCTACATAGTAACTTACTTCCTTTCCTTTATAGCTGTCTTTAACAATAGCAAAATCACCTACGCCCATAAAAAACAAATATGGCGCATGTGGTAAATCCATTTTCCAATAATCTGTTCGAGTACTGTCTAGATTTTTTTTCTGACTCATCAAAAGACCATTGCTCAGCGTAACATATTTTTGAGGCACGGTCATGATGATTTCCTCAGTTGATTTCTGGTTGGGTTTGTCGATGGTAATCATCCAAGCACTGTTTGATTCAGTTTCACCTTGTGTCCAAATTTGTGTTGGCTTATTTTTATCTTCTCCTGTGGGGTTAATAAAATAAAGGCCTTTTGCATCAGTAATGGCTGCACTTCCCTCAACTTGCAATTCATTGGGTTTACTGGTATATTCAAAATAGAGGGTGTAATTTTCTGATTTGGTGTAAGTTTTATCCAGTTTGATATGAAGCATCAAGCCATCATAATTATACTTCAAGGTTGATTTTACAAGGCCTTTCATAACAGACACATTTTTGATGTCCATTCCTTTTGCATCCAATTGAACAGAATCGGTTGGATAAAAATGAGGCTTCAAAGTAAGCCACTCTTTACCATAGAGATAAGCTTTAGCGAAGTCAAAACGAACATCCAATTTTGTATGAACAAGGTCATTCACTTTGGTTTCGCTTGATCTGTAAATTTTCTTCCAGCTTGTATCTGTTGGTTCTTCTGCAAATTGACTAAATCCATTTACAGAGATAAAAGCTAGGGCAATAAGTATCAATTGTCTTTTCATAAAAAAAAATTAGGCCCCAAAAGTAACAGCTATAATCCTAAAAATTACTTAATTTTTTATATTCTGTAAGTCATGCATATTAATTAGCTTTGAAACCAAATTGTAACTATTGCCACGAAAATTAATTTTGGTGTTGTTGTTTTGGATAATGCTTCAGCAGTTAAATGCGCAGCAGAATCACTACATATATATACAATCAGAAAATAGCCAGTCTTTTTTTATTCGAACCAAAGACAAAGTATACAGTGCATCAGAAGCAGGGTATGTGATAGTTCCCAGTTTGCCAGAAGGCATGTTTGATTTTGTAATAGGATTTCCCAAAAATATGTCTAGGCCAATCGCTTACCAAATTGAAATCAAACAGAAAGACATTGGGTTTGAACTAAAAAAAGAAAATGACTCAACATGGTCATTATACGAATTGCAAAACAACCAAAGAGTTGAGGGGAAAATTTATCAAAAATCTCCAGGCTACAACATAGAAAACAACACAGATGAGTTTTCATT
>CAIQHJ010000091.1 GCA_903871575.1 uncultured Bacteroidota bacterium | reverse complement strand
GGTAGGATGGGCGATGAATGCTTCACACACACAATTAGATAATATTCCGGCACATCGAGTGGTTAATAGAAATGGAATGCTCACAGGTAAAGCTCATTTTCCAACGCCCACCAGAATGGAAGAAATGCTTAGCCAAGAAGGCGTTGAAGTCAAATCGGATACCATTGTAAATTTTGGAAAACTATTTTGGGACCCCAATATTGAAATGAGTTTATAAGGCTAGTTATTGGGCTCGGCTTGATCTGGTTTTCTATCTAAAATAAACCTAACCAACAAATAACCTCCAAAAGCCAAAAACCAATTAAACAAAATAATGCCCGGGTTTTTTTGAATCAAAGCCATACTTTGTTCAATGTTTTTTATTTCAGGGTTGCCCAACCAAATCAATGATAAATTCATTCCTATCATTTCAAAAATAAAAAATGAAATGATGGTGAGTATTTGCCATTTGATGGGTTTCAGCCCCTTGCTTAAGGCCAGTTTTCCTATCGACTTACAAACAAAAAAGAGAATGATAATTTCAGGCATGATTAAACCAAATCTATATCGAAGTTTACCAATTGCACAAACTCTCCAATGCGGTTATCTATATCTTCCTTGTTGATTTCCTTCATGCGACCGGGACCAAATTTTTCTACACAAAAGCTAGCCAAAGCACTGCCCACAATGATCGCACGCTTCATGTTTTCGAAGCTGATGTCTTTTGTTTTGGCAAGATGTCCAATAAAACCTCCAGCAAATGTATCTCCCGCTCCTGTTGGATCAAACACTTCTTCTAATGGCAATGCAGGTGCAAAAAATACATGGTGTTGATGAAACAACAATGCACCATGTTCACCCTTTTTAATAATCAAAAACGCAGGCCCCATGTCCATGATTTTTCTAGCGGCCTTTACCAATGAAATTTCTCCGCTCAATTGACGCGCTTCTGCATCATTCACCAATAAAACATCCACTTCTTTCATAACCTCTTTTAAATCATCCATCGCCACATCCATCCAAAAGTTCATGGTATCCATCACAATCAATTTTGGACGAACCTTCATTTGATTGATAACGCTTAATTGTAATTTAGGCATCAAATTGCCCAACATTAAAAATTCACTGTCTTGATAGCTTTCTGGAACAATTGGGTTAAAATCTGCCAATACATTCAAATCTGTAATCAACGTATCTCTTGAATTCATATCCAAATGGTATTTGCCACTCCAGAAAAAAGATTTCTTATCTGATACCATTTCTACGCCATCCATTTTTACACCTCTGCTTTTCAATGCTTCTAATTCTTCGGCAGGAAAATCATATCCAATGATAGAAATTTGATTCACCGGCACATTAAAATTACTCGCAGCATATGCAACATATGTTGCCGACCCTCCAACAATTTGATCAACTTTTCCAAATGGTGTTTCTATGGCATCAAAGGCCATTGTTCCTACTGTTATTAATGACATATATCAAGATTTAAGATAAAAAATCGAGCAAAAGTACTGCAATAAATCATCTGAATGTATTGGGATAGGATATTTGTTTTAATTTGTAGCCTATGATGATTTCCATTCACCCCAAAAACCCACAACCCCGATTAATTCAACAAGTGGTAAACTGTTTGAAATCTGGTGGTGTAATCATTTATCCAACTGATACCATTTATGGTTTGGGTTGCGATATTCATCATCCTAAAGCCATCGAAAAAATATGCGCGATTAAAAATATTGATCCGCAAAAAGCCCAATTATCTTTTATCTGTAAAGATTTAAGTCATCTCAGCGATTATACCAAAAGTATTGATACGCCTTTGTTTCGAACTTTAAAAAGTCATTTACCCGGTCCTTATACTTTTATACTTCCTGCAAGTAAACTGGTACCCAAATTATTGCAAACCAAAAAATCTACTGTTGGCATTCGGGTGCCCAATAATTTAATTTGTCATGAAATTTTACATCAACTGGGCAATCCGATTCTGAGTGCTTCGCTTCCAGGGGATATGGTGGAAGCATATACCAATCCCGAAGTGATGTATGCCCATTTTGAGAAAAAAGTAGACATGGTGATCGACGGCGGTATCGGAGGAATGGAACCTTCTACAGTTATAGATTATACCAGCAACGAACCCGTTATCATCAGACAGGGTTTGGGTGTTTTTGAGTTGTAAATTATTTTTTTGATGGATTAGAAATCACAGAATTCTATTGGCAGAACAAGGGTTAGCAAATTTTTTCATTATTGATTTGGTGTTATGCGAAAACTCTTTCGATGGTAATGGCAAATACCAAATGTTTGAATTGCTTTGCGATGATCGGCCGTACCATAACCCTTATTCTTGTTCCAACCATATTCTGGAAACTCGGTATGTAACGTCAACATGTAATCGTCTCTATATGTTTTTGCCAAAACACTTGCAGCAGCAATG
>CAIQHJ010000090.1 GCA_903871575.1 uncultured Bacteroidota bacterium | reverse complement strand
GTAGTCACTTTTACAGGCTCTGCACATACGGGTTTAATGCTCAAATCTCATCCTCAAATATTAGCAGCATCGGTTCCATTTAATATGGAAGCAGACTCATTGAATTGTATGGTTTTAGGTGACGACGTAAACCCAGATATGCCCGAGTGGGATATTTTTATTAAAGAAGTGAAGCGAGAAATGACCGTTAAAGCAGGACAAAAATGTACGGCCGTGAGAAGAATATTTGTACCAGAAAATAAATTGGAATCCGTATGGAAGTCGCTGATTCCAGAATTAGAAAAAACCATTGTAGGAAATCCCAGCAATGAAAAAGTTAGAATGGGCGCATTAGCGGGTATGGGTCAGCGTGATGAAGTTAGAACACAGGTACAAAAGCTATTGTCTTCATCTGAGTTGATATATGGCGCTTTGGATAGTGTGTCTGTTGTAGATGCCGATGCAGAAACCGGTGCGTTTTTAAGTCCAATGTTGCTGCTTAATACCACTCCTTTTGCATCAGATGAACCACACAACATCGAAGCTTTCGGACCAGTTAGTACAATCATGCCGTATAAAAATATGGATGAAGCCATTGAACTTAGTAAAAAAGGAAAGGGAAGCCTATGCTCGTCTATTGTAACCAATAACCCTAGAGTGGCCAAGCAATATGTATTGGGGGCAGCAAGTCATCATGGAAGAATATTGGTATTGAATAATGATTGCGCAAAGGAAAGTACCGGTCATGGTTCACCGTTACCACTGTTGGTTCATGGCGGACCAGGAAGAGCAGGAGGCGGAGAAGAAATGGGAGGATTGCGTGGTGTGAAACATTATCTACAACGCACAGCCATTCAAGGTTCGCCGAGTATGATTACAGCCATCAGCAATGTTTTTCAAACCAATGCAAAAGGAAATGTTGATGGCATTCATCCTTTCAAAAAATATTTTGAAGAGTTGGTGATAGGTGATCAAATCATTACAGAAAAAAGAATCATTACATCCGAAGATATCAACCAGTTTGCAGATGTAAGTGGAGACCATTTTTATGCGCATATGATCAACACAGACTTCAATGGAACCATGTTTGAAGAACAAGTAGCACATGGCTATTTTATTATGAGTGCGGCTGCTGGATTGTTTGTAGATAACTATGAGAAAAATCCTGTGCTCTTAAATTATGGCATCGATGAACTTCGATTTACAAAACCCATGTACGCCGGTTCTTCATTGTATATTCGATTTACCTGCAAAGAAAAAATTGCACAGGAAATGAAAGAAATTAATCCTGAAGTGCCCATGACTAGAGGTGCGGATATTCCCAAAGGCATCGTAAAATGGCTGGTAGAAATGTTAGATGAAACAGATGAAATTGTAGGCATTGCAACCATATTAACAATGGTAGCCATGAAAAATAAAAATTAAAGAAATGGATATCACAACACAACAAGATGGATATGTAATCCAATCAACTGAAAACAACATTGCAACGATAACTTTTTTTCATCCACAAAGCAATTCGCTGCCAGGAAAGATACTCAACGAATTGGCGGCAACCATTGAAGCTGCTGGTAAGTCGGCCGATTCAACCGTAATCATTTTAAAAAGTGGTGGCAACAAAACATTTTGTGCAGGCGCCTCCTTTGATGAATTGTTGCAAATAAACGACACAGAACAAGGATTAACTTTTTTTAGTGGGTTTGCAAAAGTCATCAACGCCATGCGGGTATGTCCAAAATTCATCATTGCCCAAGTACAAGGAAAATGTGTGGGTGGTGGAGTGGGATTGGCAGCTGCAGCAGATTACGCATTGGCAACAGAAGCGGCAGATATTAAGCTGAGTGAATTGGCAGTTGGCATAGGACCATTTGTGGTTGGTCCAGCTGTTGAACGAAAGATGGGCACTAGCGCATTTAGCACATTGGCCATAGATGCATCCAGTTGGAGAAACAGCAACTGGGCTTTTAATAATGGGTTGTTTGCTTCACTACATCCAACCATTGAAGCGTTGGATGAAGCCACACAAAAGCTGGCACACACATTATCGCTTTCCAGTCCAGAAGCTATGGCAGAATTGAAAAAAATATGCTGGTTGGGAACAGAAAATTGGGATCAGCTTTTATTGGAAAGGGCTGCAATTAGTGGCAGATTAATTTTAAGCGCATTTTCTAGAAATGCCATTCAGCAGTTTAAAGCCAAATAGTTTATGCAAATGACGGTCGGGCTGGTAAGTTTTTAAATACTTTCTCTGTGAGGTTTTTTGTGCCGAAAATCAGTTCAACAGCTGTAATAAAAATAATCATTACATCTACACATAAAGATGCATGTTGATGATACCAGATTTCCAACGCAGCTTTATAAGGAAAAATAGCATTGTATAATTTTCGGGGATCGGCAGCTTCTGATAAAATCTTTTCTTCATCTCTGAAAATTAAAGACGAAATTCCTGTAATGCCTGGTTTAGATGCATACACCATTTTTTGTTGCTCGGGTGTATACAACAGATAACTCACCTCCATCAGTGGCCTTGGCCCAACAATACTCATCTCTCCTCTCAATACATTAAAAATTTGTGGAAGCTCATTGATTTTTGTTCTTCTCAAAAACTTTCCAAAGTGTGTTACCCTTGGGTCATTTCTCAAAGTAATTTCACCTGTACCAATTTGAGGACTATTTTTAATCATGGTGGCAAACTTCCAGATGTAAAAAGATTTTCCTTGGTATCCTATTCTTTTTTGTAGATAAAAAACCTCATGTTCACCAGTGAGCAGGAGTATCAGGATAACGGGAATCAATAGAGGCGACAATAATAACAGCGCTATCAATACAATAACAATATCCAAAATGCGCTTGAAAAAATGATACATGCTTTTACTGCTGATACGTAATGCCTGCAATATACAATTTTATAATATGGTGGAAAACAAATTACTAAAACAACTGCTTAATGGTGTTTGCAACTTTCTCCATCGCTTCATCGGTGATGTATGTACTGCAGGGAATGCTTAAGCAATGTTGATATAAAAAGGAGGAACAATCGTTTTGATGGTAATAGAAATTGTTATTAAACATAGGCAATTGATTCATTGGAATCCAAAAGGGACGACTTTGTAATTGCTGTTGATTTAATGACTTCAAAGCTTCTTTTTGTTTGGATGTGCAAATAGTTGGCATCCACCAATTGGGATTTACGTCGTCATTGATGTGTTGAAATTGAATATCCCCAACATTTTCAAAGGCATTTTTATAGTAGGAAATGATCTCTTTTTTTCTTTGAATAAATGAAGGCAAGATTTCCATTTGAGAAACACCCATTGCTGCAGCCACATTGCCCAGTCGATAATTATACCCTACTTCATCGTGTAGATATTCGAAAGCATCGGCTTTGGCTTGCGTGCTTAAATGTTTGGCTTTCTTTGCCAAAGATTCATCGTTTGAAACAATCATACCCCCGCCACCGGTAGTGATTATTTTGTTGCCATTATAGCTGAAGGTTCCCATCAAACCAAAAGTACCGGCATGCTTGCCTTTGTAAAAACTACCCAGCGCTTCGGTACTGTCTTCAATAACGGTTAAGTGATATTGATTGGCGAGCTGTATTAATTTATCCATGTTGCACATATTGCCCAAAACATGGACGGGCATGATAACTGGAATTCTTTTGCCATCTTTTTTTAGATAACAGGCGCCATTTTGTTGAACAGTTTCTTCCAAAAGAAATTGTTCCAATAGATTCAAATCCATCTGCCAATCTTTTTGGTCGGCATCTATTAAAATGGGTTGCGCTCCGGTATATCTAATGGCATTACAAGTGGCAACAAAAGTGATGTTTTGAGTAATGACATAATCGTTTTCGTTGACGCCAGCCAGCATCAAGCAAAGGTGTAAAGCAGTAGTGCCGCTGCTGGTAGCAACTGCAAAAGGAGATCCTGTAAATTCGGCTGTATATTTTTCGAATTGATCAACATACGCACCAACGCTGCTCACCCACCCAGTATCCAAACAATCTTTTACGTATTTCCAAACATTACCACCCATATTTGGACCGCTCAATAATTCCATATTGTAATTGATTTCTTTGTTGCAAATTAGAATAAAGCAAACCTATAAAAAAAACGGCTACAACAATTGTTGCAGCCTTACAAATGTAATTTTATTTGTGGGGATTAGATGTTTCTATATTTAGATGCGAAAGAATCTTTTACTATGCCAGCTTTAATAAGTGTATAAATTTCTTTTACGCCATCGGGTACTTTTTTGGTGATGGTATATCCGAGTTCGTTTTTTATTTTGTCGAAATTTACTCTATAATCGCGTGGGTCTTCATTCATTTCAACAAAATTTACTTTTACATTTGGTACAACTTTGCAAACTTCGTTGATGATCATTCCTTTGCTGTAATTTTCTTCTGTAGTACCTACATTGAAAACATTGGCTCGAACTTTTTCTTCTGGCGATTCTAAAACCAATATGATTGAACGGGCTAAGTCTTCGACATGACAATAAGGTCTCCAAAATTGTGCGCCCCAAATTTCTTGTTCTCCATGCACTGCGGCATTTCTGGTAAATTCATTAACGGTTAAATCGAAGCGAATGCGCGGTGAGTAGCCATAAACAGTACTGAATCTGAGGGCTGTACTACAAATATGGGTATCTTTTCTATCGGAAAGCAGGTATTGTTCAAATTTCACTTTTAACTCAGCATATAAGGAAACGGGTTTTAGTTCTGATGTTTCATCAACAAAGGAATTGGGGTCTGCCATTTTTCCATAGTTGCTGCAGGTGCTGGCAAAAACAAATCGTTTTAGTCCTAATTTCTCTGCCATTTCAAATAATGCGACACTTCCTGTCCAGTTGGTTTGTTCTGCTTCTTCGCTGTATTTTTTGCAGGCGGGATCTCCTACAATTGCAGCTAAATGGGCAATGGCTTCAACGCCTGTGAGGGCATTTTCAAGGTCTTCGATGTTTCTGATATCGCCTTGGAAAAATTCAAAATTGGGATGAAGCATGACATCATACAAAGCTTCGCCTCCGAATTTCAAGCTATCAATAACTTTTACTTGATATCCTTTATGTAGCAATTGCCTAACCAACACAGATCCGATATATCCTGCACCGCCTGTTACCAATACCTTCATGCGCTTAATGTATTTTTTCGACACAAATTTAAGTCTTGTAATCCAATAATTATATGTAGAATTTTAAGGTGATTATTGGTAGATGGCAAATGAAATGAAAAAATGGGAGAAAATGGAGGAATGAAGAAAATGGTGTGTGGAGTAAATAAAAAACAGTGAATATTTTTGGGTTGAGTACGTTTCATGGACGTAATATTGCAATATTGCATAATCGAAATTGAATAAAACTCAGTAATAACAGGCATTTCACCCCAAACCACCTCCTAAATCATAAAAACTAAATAAACATCAGTGAAATTATTTGGCTATCTCATTGCTGTTCACGTAATATTGCAATATTGCATAATCGCAAAATTTAAAAAAGCTACAGTTTCTCACCCCACCCACTCCCAATAAAAAAACGGCCACTTCATGCAGCCGTCTTGTTCAAATTTCTTTTTAATATTACTATATCGTTGCAGCCCCGGGATTCTCTCCAAAAGACGGCACAAAAATACAAAGCATCTTTTTTCTCAATTTTGATGCCATCACAGCCATTACCGTTTTTTTCTGTGACGCTTTCAAACCTTCTATCACACTATCTGCTGTTGCAGTATAATTTTGGGTTAATGCATGCACCATCGGACTAAATGCAAATGCCATCTTTTTTAATTTGTCTGTCTTTTGATAAAATAATATCACTCCACAAAATGCCATCATAAAACACATATATGCAATGAAAGACAACATCTTATTCCCCATTTTCGTTTGCAATACCTGATATCGATTCCTTACATAAAAATACATCTTCCACGATGAAGCATAATTCCAATCTGCTCTAATTTCATAGGTATGTGCTGGATGATACTGCACGCTTTTTGTAATCGTTTTAGCAGCAATTTGATGCTGATTTACAATCCTGTAATAATACTCCGAGCCCTCTCCCCAAAAAAATAAATTGGACTTTGGCAAACCAACTTGTGCCACTATTTTTTGATGAATCAACGCACCATTAAAAGGATGACAAACTCCATCAATTACATTTTCACTTACTTCATCTATTGTTTTGTATGACAGCATTTTCCACACAAATGTTTTTTTATCCGATTTGTTCAACACCGCGCTGTTCAAAAGCGACAACCCTTCCCCTTTATGTGTCATCAACATTTCCAATGCATCGTAGCGCGGATAACTATCATCATCCATGCACCAAATCCAAGTATATCCTTTGTCGTATGCCCACTTGATACCTGCATGATAACCGCCTGCCGAACCAACATTCTCCTGATAAAACTGCACCACATCCGACTGCTTATCTAGCCATACACTTGTATAATCTGTGCTGCCATTATTTACAACCAAAATCTCATCTGGTTGACGTGTTTGATTTCTTAAAGCTTCTATACATTGTACCAACTGTGTATGTCGATTGTATGAAACTACTACTGCAATAATCTTTTCCATTGGGTTAGTTTGGGTCTTATTTTAGAATATAGTATTCCTCAAAAAAACGCAATGACTTGAATCTTATTGCTTTGTGTTAAAATATGGGTGAATACACGCAACTTTTAGAAAGATAAATGTGGAATTTACGGTTGGTGTGAGGGCTGTGTAGTGTTTATTTATACTTTTTCAACTGCATTGTTTTTCAATCTGTATGCTTGACCGGTTCCTGTACAAGTTGCCATCCCTTGCTCATCAAATTTTAGCTTTTCTCCAAATTCACTCATCCATCCAACCTGACGAGCAGGATTACCTACCATCAGCGCATACGGCCTAACTGGCTTTGTTACCACAGCACCTGCTCCTATAAATGCATAACTGCCAATCTCATTGCCGCATACAATTGTTGCGTTGGCACCTACGGTTGCACCTTTTCGAATAATCGTTTCTCTAAATTCATGTTTACGACTCACCTCACTTCTCGGGTTAATTACATTCGTGAGTACCGCACTCGGACCAATAAACACATTGTCTTCGCAGATCACCCCTTCATATACACTAACATTGTTTTGAACCCGAACATTATCACCCAAGATGACTTTTCTTCCAACCACAACATTGTGACCAAGGTTACAATTTTTTCCAATGATGGCGCCATTCATAATATGGGAGAAATGCCAAATTTTAGTCCCTCTCCCAATCACACAGTCCTCATCTATGACTGCTGAAGCGTGAACAAAATAGCTCATATTTTTATTTTGAAATTTTGGTCAAGTATTCACCATATCCGCTCTTTGCCAAATTTTTTGCAAGCTGGTCTAATTGTTCTTTCGAAATAAAGCCCATTCTCCAAGCAATTTCCTCTGGACAACCAACCTTTAAACCTTGTCTTTTTTCTATTACACGAACATATTCACTGGCATCATTCAAAGAATCAAATGTTCCGGTATCCAACCAAGCAAAACCTCGATTTAGGGTTACTACTTTTAGCTGCTTGTTTTCCATATATACACGATTCACATCGGTAATTTCATATTCACCTCTTGGACTAGGTTGTATATTTTTTGCAATTTCTACAACTTCATTGTTGTAAAAATAAAGTCCCGGTACTGCATAATGGCTTTTAGGTGCCAATGGTTTTTCTTCGATGCTGATGGCATTATACGCCTCATCAAACTCCACTACCCCATATCTTTCTGGATCGCTCACCGGATAAGCAAATATCACAGCACCATTCGGATCTGCTGCTGCCTGCAACATCTTACTAAACCCACTTCCATAAAATATATTGTCACCCAAAACTAATGCTACGCTGTCTTGTCCGATAAATTTTTCTCCAATCACAAATGCTTGTGCAAGACCATTAGGTTTTTCCTGTTTTTCGTATGAAATGGCACATCCCCATTGCGAACCATCTCCGAGCAATCGCATAAATTGAGCCTGATCTTCGGGTGTTGTAATGATTAAAATTTCTTTTATTCCTGCCAACATTAATGTGCTCAACGGATAATAAATCATCGGCTTGTCATAAATCGGCATGAGTTGTTTGCTGATGCCCATTGTAATTGGATACAGTCTTGTTCCAGATCCTCCTGCGAGTATAATGCCTTTCATGATGATGATGTTTTAATTTGTTCGAAAAAGGATTGTTTATCTGCCTTCATACATTCCTTCGTAATATTGTTGATAAGCGCCGCTTGTAACATTGGTTAACCATTCGGTGTTTGTAAGATACCAGTCGATTGTTTTACTGAGACCTTCTTCAAATTGCAATGAAGGCATCCATCCCAACTCATCTTTTAATTTCGTTGCATCTATTGCATACCTCAAATCGTGTCCAGCTCTGTCGGTTACATAAGTAATCAACTGTTCGTTGCTGCCTGCAGTTCGGTTGAGTTTTTCATCCATCTGCTTACACAATTCTTTTACCAACGCAATGTTTGTCCATTCGTTATGTCCACCAATGTTGTAGGTCTCGCCTATTTTACCTTGATGATAGATGGTGTCAATTGCGCGAACATGGTCTTCTACATACAACCAATCGCGTACATTTTCTCCTTTACCATAAATAGGCAGCGGCTTATTGTTGATGATATTGTGTATGCAAAGCGGAATAAGCTTTTCTGGAAAATGAAAAGGTCCGTAATTGTTGGAACAGTTTGAGATTTTTATGGGAAGATGATAGGTATGATGAAACGCCCTAACAAAATGATCGGAAGAAGCTTTTGATGCAGAATAAGGACTACGCGGATCGTAAGCGGTGGATTCTGTAAAAAATCCTTCATCACCTAAAGAACCATATACTTCATCTGTGGAAATATGATAAAACAATTTTCCTTCCATATTGCCTTTCCAGGCTTCTTTGGCCGCATGCAAAAGCGTTACGGTACCAATAACATTTGTTCTTACAAATGCCAACGGGTCTGAAATTGAGCGGTCTACATGACTTTCCGCAGCGCAATGCAACACACCGGTGATGGCATGGTCTGTAAAAAGTTTTTTCAATAATGCTGCATCACAGATATCGCCTTTTACAAATTGATAATTTTCGGCATGCTCAATATCTTTCAGATTTTCTAAATTTCCGGCATAGGTCAAAGCATCCAAATTGATAACCTGATATGACGGATATTTTGTTACAAATAATCGAGTAAGATGAGATCCAATAAATCCGGCTCCGCCGGTAATAAGTATCGTTTGCATAAATAAATTATCCCTGCTTTTTCTAAATAAAGCTCGAAACTATGAAATTTGAAAGGAAAAAAATAGTTCGCCATACAAATTATGGCAGATATCACAAAAATGTCATTTAGTAGTTAGCAATTAGTTTAGTATTTTTGAAGCTATTATAAATTTGATTTTTTGAAAATATTATTGCTTATACCTGCCCCAAAAAAAATCTCTCCGAGTCAGCGGTTTAGAGTTGAGCAATACATTCATTTGCCTGAAGGCCAACACCTTAGTTTTGAAGCCCATCCTTTTTTTAGTCCAAAAACCTGGAGCATATTTCATGTAAAAGGCCATTATATTGAAAAGCTAACAGGTATTCTTGCCGGTTTTTTGCGCCGATGGATGACCATGTTTCAATTGGGCCAATATGATTTTGTGTATGTTCATAAAGAAGCCGCCCCCATCGGACCCCCCATCTTTGAATGGATAATTTCGAGGATTTGCAGAAAAAAAATGATCTACGATTTCGATGATAACATTTGGACAAGCTTATCATCCGAAGCCAATCCTGGTGCTGCGCTGGTAAAATGCAACTGGAAAGTTTCCCATATCTGTAAGTATAGTCACATTGTAACGGTGGGCAACACTTTTTTAGCAGACTATGCCAAACAATACAACCATGATGTGCGCATTATTCCTACCGTGATCAACACAGAAAAATACCACAATAAAATTAAAGACCAATCCAATAACAAGCTAACGATTGGTTGGACGGGCACCTACACCAACTTACATAATCTAACAATTATAGAAGCAGTGATTGCTGCTTTACAGGCAAAATATCACTTCAATTTTCTGGTGATAGCCAACAAAGATCCTCAATTAAAAAAAATAGCATACGCTTACAAGAAGTGGAACATCAAAACAGAAATTGAAGATTTAATGGAAATGAACATTGGCGTTATGCCGTTGGCAGGGTCTGTTGTAGAAATGGGTAAATGTGGTTTTAAGGCAATACAATATGCAAGTTTAGGCATTCCTGCAGTTGTCAGTCCGGTTGGTGCCAATAAAGAAGTGGTAACACATAATGAAACTGGATTCTGGGCAAACAATACAGAAGAATGGTATGCATTTTTGGAGCAGTTGATTTTGAGTGAATCGCTTCGCTCCGAAATGGGCATCAATGGTAGAAACAAAATGATTGCTTCGTATTCAGTGGAAGCAAATAAAGAGAAGTTTTTCGCTTTATTTAATTAATACAACTTTCTTTTTTGCAAGAGCATTCCATAAGCCTTAAAAACATTCATACATTCTGAAAACTTTCCTTTTGTCAGCAGCATAACTTGTCTGGTGATGAACTCTACAACACAACTGAATACGATAACAATAATGTAACCGCCGAAAGAAAAATGTTTTTTCGCATATTGTAAACGACTCCTTAAACTTAAAAACAATCGGAATGCTTTTACTTTTTCTGTGGTTCCCATACCCGAGTGAATAGCCTGTATCTGGCTGTTATAAAATGATTTTCCGCCAGCAATTTTCAATCGAAGGGAATAATCCAACTCCTCATAATACACAAAAAAGCGTTCATCAAAATATCCAATCTTTTCAAAAATCTCCCTGCGTATGAACATAAAAGCGCCCATCACCTGGTCTACCATCCTACTTTCCTTGTGATTCCAATCTGTCATCAGCGTGGGCGGATGAAAACGCTTTGGCGCAAACGTAGACAAGCCCAATGCATGATAAACATACCGAATAGGCTTGGGAAACCTAGCGCAGGTTGGCGTGATTTCCCCTTCATCATTTAATAATTGGCAACCCAAAATATCTATTTCCTTTTGCGCTTGCATGCACGATATGCAATCAGCCAATGTGGTTTCCATTAAAACAGTATCCGGATTCAACAACAAAACAAATGGAGCTGTTGATAGCCTAAATCCTTGATTGCATGCTTTTGAAAAACCCGCATTCACTGTGTTTTGAATGATGTGCAATTTGTGATGAGCTGGCAATGCTTGCAATGATGTATCTGTTGAGTTATTATCGATAATGTATACACCAACAAGCAAATCCTCATTAGCCTTAGTAAAGATGGCATCAATGCACCTTGATAATAAATCACCACTATTCCAATTTACAATTACAATATCAATCATGCGATTTGCTTTTTAAACAATTATATAATCTTGCATCATCTTTCCGTAAAAAAGATTGAGCCAAAAAAACATCACAGCAATCAATATCACCAATCCATATCCCAACCATTTGTTCTTAAATATATACACCAAAAATGGTATCGTAATAATTTGTGTTACCATAAATAACTCACTCGATCGAAATGCAAATCCCGGAATGGGAGAAAACAATTGAAATAAAAACAATCCCAAAATTTGTAGTTTAATCAACAAGAACGCGTATTTATTTTTTGATTGAATAGTATGAATAAAAAAAGTAAACATCGCAGTGATGGCAAAACTTATCAAGAAATTTACATTTATTTTATTCACTTCATCCGTAACACCAAGCTCTGCATATTCAATATAATTATTGCTTTTTACCTGCACATCTCCCAAGTTAATTTTCAATAAAGGCAAAATGAAATCTGTAGGTACAAATGTCATAACCAGTACAATGCCCAGCATCAAAAAATATATTTTCTGTTTGAAATGAAACGGACTCAACAACAAAGGAATGAAGTACAACAATGCAGAGTAATGAAACAACATGGCCAACAATACCATTCCAATGTAGGCTGCATATTTTTTGTTGAGCAAATGGGGAATCGAAAATAAAAAAATGGCAGATGCTGCGCCCACTCGAATTTGCGTCATCTCGTGCAACAAAAAGAAATTTGAAAAATACACCACCAAGGTCAAAAAAAACAAGTTGGTTAGTTTTCCCATGGAAACAAATTTCAAACTCAATGCAATCAATGCAAATGTGAAAAATGCCATCAACGCATAATCTGTTTGACTCACATAGGTTTTATAAAACGAAGGAATCAAATAATACATCGGATCAAAATAAACCCACTCATTATAATGTCTGAAATAATCCAAGGGGTCTTTAAATGAATCGAAAGACAACAAATAACTCACATAATCTTTGTCGCCACCAACTGGGCGAAAGGTTACAAAAAGCAAAAACACAACAAAAAGAAAAATGCGTAACTCGGGAAACTTGCTTCCTTTAAAATATTGTTCGGTAAAGGAAAAACACATCAACAGTAAAAAAAGCAGAATGTAAATCAGCATACTATTTTACTATTTATGTTTTGATGTGTTGGTTGATGTAAAATAAAAAACAGTAAGAAAATTCATACCGACGATATCATTAAAATAGTCTTTTTTGAAACTTAATAATAAACTCATGGTATGATTGAATGATAATGTCCGACTGTTGCTTTATGAACTGGCCGTATCTTTTTTGG
>CAIQHJ010000089.1 GCA_903871575.1 uncultured Bacteroidota bacterium | reverse complement strand
ATAAAAGTCAATACAGTATTGCATTTCATAAAAAATAGCAACATAAAATTGGTTAATGAATAAACATCAGTGAAAATATTTGGCTATCTCAGTTCCAGGGACGTAATATTGCAATTTTGCAAAATCGAAATTATATAAAAGTAAATATAGTATTGCATTTCATAATAAAATAGCATCATAAAATTGGTTAATGAATAAACATCAGTGAAAATATTTGGCTATCTCAGTTCCAGGGACGTAATATTGCAATATTGCAAAATCGCTTCTATTTTTTATCCGCTATTGCCATCATTCTCTTGTTATCTCTTACCCACCATCAACCAAACACTATTTTCCCCTTATCTCCTCCATTTATCTCACAACCAGCATTAAATTTCTAACTTAAACTGTTTATCTAGCATATACAGCATATCTAGCAGTATCCAGCATCCAGAATCTAGTCTCCAGTATCTAGTAATGTCGTATTTTCGCAACTTAAAGCAAGTTGAACATGAGCGTACATTCAGAGCAAAAGCCCATCATCGGTTTTAGTTGTGGCGATATCAATGGTATTGGCATCGAATTAATTGTAAAAGTTTTAAGTGATAATAGAGTATTAGATATTTGTACCCCTGTTATTTTTGGAAACAACAAAGCCATAAATTTTTACAGAAAATCACTACCAGAATCCAACATTAATTTTTCCATCATCAAAGACGCAACTAAAATAAACCCCAAACAAGTAAATGTTTTTCATTGCTGGGAAGAAGAAGTTGCCATCACCCCTGGCACCATGAACGATGAAGGCGGCAAATATGCCATCCTCAGTTTAACCGTTGCCACTGAAGCACTAAAAGCCGGAAAAATAGATGGCTTGGTTACCGCTCCAATTCATAAAAAAAATATTCAATCCGCCTCTTTCAATTACACAGGCCACACTCCTTTTTTACTCAAAACTTTTGGAGCAACAGACGTTGTTATGTTGATGGTAGCAGAAAATATGAAAATCGGTTTGCTAACCGAACATCTACCTGTTAAAGAAGTTGCACAAGTCATCACCAAAGAAAAAATAATTAGCAAACTCAATATCATCAACCAGTCGTTGAGAAGAGATTTCAACATTGTAAAGCCAAAAATTGCCGTTTTGGGTTTAAATCCACATGCTGGCGACGAAGGTTTGATTGGTAAAGAAGAAATCGAAATCATCAAACCAGCCATCATTGAAGCCAACAAAAAAGGTATTTTTTGCTTCGGCCCTTATAGTGCTGACGCTTTCTTTGCAAGAGGCCAACACGAAAAATTTGATGCTGTTTTGGCATTGTACCACGACCAAGGATTGATACCATTCAAATCTTTATCGCTTGGCGAAGGTGTAAATTTTACCGCTGGCTTAAAAGCCGTTCGAACTTCTCCAGACCATGGAACCGCTTTTGATATCGCCGGTAAAGGAATTGCAGATGAAACTTCTATGCGACAAGCATTGTTCAGCTGTATCGACATCATCCACAATAGGATCGAATTCGATACTCAAAGAAGCAATCCCTTGAGAAAACTCAGTCGCAATATGATGGCCAATGCTGTTGATGAAAAAATTGCCGAATAAAAGTATACTACTGAAAGTTTTTTTCGGATAACCCTTTGTTGATGAGGTATCGCTTGATGTAAATTTCTGCTTGCCCCTTTTTATTTTTTGCAATTGGCGTTTTTGCTTTTTGACTCGAACCATCATCAAAGTCGAAGGTAATACCCTTTGGAAGTTTGTAGTCTTTGGCATTGAATGAAAACAGAATTTTATCGGGCAACCCAAATCCAATATACTTGCCATAATACATGTTCAACTCATACGTACCATTTTCTTTTGTAGTTGTTTTGCTCTTTACAATCACTTCATTTGCTGGATCTATGTATATAGTCGACAAAACCATTTCACTGTTGTCGTCATTAGGCAATAATTTGGCAACCCTTACCAATTGATTGTTTATTTTTTCGTTTCCACCATCTATAATTACATATTGCTGATTGGCAAACAAATGATTTAAGTTTAAACTCATGGCACCCTTGGGCATAAATGAAACACCCTGCTCACTTTTCAATTTTAGCAAATTGGGACGCTTAAAATAAAGTTTTATTTTGGCAATCGGTATCTTCAAAAACGCCACATTTGTTTTCATGGTGCCTTCTGCTTCATAATCGTTTACCTTCTCAATTTTTTTCTTGACATTTTGAACCAGCACATTTATATCTTGTGCCGTAGTAGTTATTGAGTTTCCAACTAATAAAAAGAGACATGCGATTTTTGTAAATGTTGATTTCATATGTGATTAGGATAAAATGTCTTTTTTGTTAAATGCTGCTACTGCAATGCCCAGCATAATGATGATATGTCCAATCAAAATACAAAGGCTATTTCGAATAGCCGGCCAATTTTCGATGCTACCCTTGATGGGTTGACCATCCGCATTGGCATTGATATAGAAAAATCCTTTCCAGCCCACCAAATAAGAAGTAAACAAATATGGCTTTACATTTTTATCGATGATGGGCACATTCAAATTTGAAACAATCGTGAAAAATATTACAATACAAACAGTTGCCACAATCGGACCAATGGAGTTTTCTGCAAACACCGACATCAAAATGGCCATGGCCGCTATAACGGTGAGGGCTACCGCCGCATAAGCAAACGCCGCAATGTATCTCCACAACACATCATCTTTTGTGATTTGCATGATCTGAGACTCGTCTCCTTTAACTCTAAAAATCAACATGTCATCTATGCCAAATACAAACATACTCACCAACAATGCAAAAATAGCCATCCAAATCAGCAACACTATCGTAAAAATAAATGAAGCTATAAATTTAACCAAGATGATTTTTGTTCGGCTAACCGGCTTCGTTAGCAACAACCTCAATGTGCCCATATTGGCCTCGCCAGAAATGGCATCCCCAGCTATCAAAGCCACTAAAATTGGGACTTGTACCAACAGTGTGTTTAGAATGATATAACACATGAAATAACCATTAATGGCTTTTGATCGATCAATTTCAAAATTGTCTTGTACGTTTTGCAACATCAAGTTCATGTAGCTTTGCCCATCTGCTTTGAATGCAAATTGAAAAATCAACACAATCGCCATAATCGCAGCAAATGCAATGTACGTCCTTGGCCTTCGGGAAATTTTATACAACTCTATTTGTAGCAAGCTCCACATGTTAATTGGATTTGGTTAAATTCAAAAAATAATCTTCAAGTGAATGTTTCGATTGAACAGAAATGATGGCTACATTTTTATCCGACAAATATTTAATGAGATCTGGCACCCTATTTTTATTCATTTGCATGTGCAGATGTTGATGCGATTGTTTTACTTCTTCAGTAAAGTTGGATAATGCGATGATTTGCTTTGCTGCTTCATTGTTCGTAGTTTCTATCTGAACAATATTTTTTGAAGGATCTAATAATTCTTGCACATCACCCTCAACGATTTTCTCTCCTTTGTGAATGATGATCATTCTATTGGCAATTAATTCAATCTCACTCAACAAATGCGAAGAAACAATGATTGTTTTTCCATGCAATTTGCTCAAATTCAAAATGAGATTTCTAATGTCTGCAATTCCTTGTGGGTCTAATCCATTTGTAGGTTCGTCCAAAATAATTAACGCTGGATTGTGCACCAAAGCTATTGCAATCCCCAATCGTTGTTTCATACCCTGACTAAAAGTGCTGACTTTGCTATTCCATCGTTGATCTAATCCCACCATCTCCAATTGCTGCATCAACATTTGACGCGTTGGTTTGACACCACTGATTTTTGCAAACAATTTCAAATTGTCGTACGCAGAAAGATATTTATATACATCTGGCTTTTCTATCACCGCACCAATTCGACTTAATATTTCATTGCGATGGTTATGTAAGGTTTTTCCAAAAATATTTATCGTTCCTTCAGTAGGCGCAATTAAAGTCATCAACATTCTAATGGTTGTAGATTTTCCAGCGCCGTTTTGTCCAAGAAAGCCATAAACATCTCCAGAATTGACAGAAAAAGATAAGTTTCTAACTGCATCAACCTCTTTATATGACTTTGATAAATTTTTTACTTCAACTATCGGATTCATGATTATTTATAACAGCATTAAAAGAATAAAGTTCATGGTTTCAAATAAGAATTGACACCTTCAATGAAATCCTCAAAAGCAATAATGCCTTTTGGTAAGATTACACAATTCGTTGAAGGATAATTGCCCTTGAATCGCTTACTCATCTCCAAAAAGCCTGCTTCTTTTAATTTGTTGATTTGAATACTCAAATTACCTGGAGAAATCGCCGTAATTTTTTGAATTGCTATGAAATCCATTTCTTTATTGTGGTACAACAAACTGATGATGCTCAATCGAGCTTGTGATAACAGGAGTGGTTCTAATTTTTTAAACATCCAGATTTATTAAATTTATTAATTATGTAACTGCAACCGCTGCACATCAATCCAAAATCATTTTTTTTAAGACCAACAGTTCAGTTTTTTGTCAAATTGGGATTAATTCCCTGAACAAATGAATAGAAATCAATAGAAAAAAGGAAATACTATCTTTCTATACTTTTAAAAAAACAGAAACACTAAAATATAAAATAGTTTATACAATTTTTTAGTTTGTAAAATAAACTAAATTAATTTTTGAAGACCTTTCCCCTATTTCGAATAGAAAATATGGAATAGATTTTGTTTCATTTTATTGCTTTTCAAACACTTAAACATATGTATTATCTTATTTTGTAGCAAATGCCCAGCTGAAACTTATTCACATTTTTCAAAAAATATTTTTTTTTGTGAAGGCAATTTGTAATTTAGCAATAGAATTTAATGGGTTAGTAAGTACAAAGGGTCAGCAGTAATGCTGGCCCTTTTACTTTTTATCAACTGCTGTATTTTTTCTTTTTCATTTTTCTCTACAACAATTATCATTTTATTTTTGAAGATTTTTTTACTCATTTTTAGTTGATGAAGAAAAATAAAATTCAGTTTTTTTTCTTTAGCGATTTTGAATTTACATTTACCGAATGAGTAAAACGAAATCATCTTTCTTTTGTCAGCATTGCGGATATGAAAGTGCCAAATGGTTGGGCAAATGTCCATCTTGTAATCAATGGAATTGTTTTGTGGAAGAAGTTATTACAAAAGGAAATGACAAAGCACCCAAAGATGATTGGAAAGAATACAATGGCATCGCTAAAATAAAAACCGTAGCCATCAATGATGTAAGCAGCGCTGAAGAAAAAAGAATTCCAACCGCAGACACAGAGTTGAACAGAGTGTTGGGTGGAGGTATCGTGATGGGCAGTATTGTTTTGGTAGCCGGCGAACCAGGCATCGGTAAATCAACTTTGTTTTTACAAAATGGTTTGTTATTGAAAGACATCATCACCTTATACATCAGCGGTGAGGAAAGTGAACAACAAATAAAAATGCGGGCTGATAGATTGGGTATCTCCAACGATAATTTTTATTTGCTTACAGAAACAGATACGCAATCTATTTTTAAAGAAATAAAAAAACTAAAACCACAATTGGTTATTGTAGATTCTATCCAAACTTTACAATCTCCATTTGTAGAATCGTCTCCAGGAAGCATTAGTCAAATCAGAGAATGTGCAGCCGAATTGCAACGCTTTGCTAAAGAAACAAACACGCCCGTATTTTTAATCGGTCACATCACCAAAGATGGCAACATCGCCGGACCGAAAATCTTGGAACATATGGTAGATACTGTGCTTCAATTTGAAGGCGATCGTCACTATGCCTACAGAATATTAAGAACTTTAAAAAACAGATTTGGCTCCACTGCAGAATTGGGCATTTATGAAATGAGTGGGCAAGGCATGCGACCCGTTACCAATCCAAGTGAAATATTAATTACTCAAAAAGAAGATCAACTAAGTGGCATTGCCATTGCTGCCACCATTGAAGGCATGCGACCGCTGCTCATCGAAACACAAGCCTTGGTTACGCAAAGCGTCTACGGCACACCCCAACGAACAGTCAGCGGATTTGATTTGAGAAGATTGCAATTGTTATTGGCTGTTCTGGAAAAACGAGGCGGCTTTCATTTTGGCATGAAGGATGTTTTTGTAAACATTGCAGGTGGTATTAAAGCGGAAGATCCATCCATCGATTTAGCTATCGTGTCTGCACTATTGAGCAGCTACGAAGATGTTGCCTTACCTCAACACATTTGCTTTGCGGGAGAAGTAGGTTTGAGTGGCGAAATAAGAGCCGTGAATAGAATTGAACAACGCATTGCAGAAGCAGAAAAACTCGGATTCGAAAAAATCATTCTCAGCAAATACAATGCAAAATCTTTGGTTAATCTGAAATCTTCTATTCAAATTATCGCCTTAGGCAAAGTAGAAGAACTTTATCAACTGCTTTTTTAATCATTTCTTATGCATGCTATTGCTCGCCTAACAGAAGACGTATTGCATCTTTTTTATCCGCATTTATGCGTGGGTTGCGGCAATGATGTGTTGGCTAAAAACCAAGTCATTTGCTCCTTCTGTTATCATGATTTACCTAGAACAAATTATGCAAACATTAAAAACAATCCCATAGAAAAATTATTTGTTGGAAGACTACCCATTCATGCAGCACACAGTGAATTTTATTTTTCAAAAGGAAAACTCGTTCAGCAACTGATTCATCAAATTAAATATCATGCCCATCTTGATCTTGGCACCTACCTCGGCAAATTGATGGGCAGTTCGTTATTTCAAAGCAACCGATTTCAAAATATTGATGCGATTGTTCCTTTACCCATGTTTGCCGACAAAGAAAAAAAACGCGGATACAATCAAGCAGCTGTAATTGCAAACGGAATTGCAGAAACGTTAGGAGTTCCGGTTGTAGAAAAACTGGTAATCCGAAGCAGGGCTACTTCTTCTCAAACCAATAAACATAGAATTGAACGATGGCAAAATGTTGAAGATAGTTTTCAAATTGCATCTTCAAACTTTTTTGAAAACAAACACATCTTATTGGTTGACGATGTGCTAACTACTGGCGCCACATTAGAAGCTTGCGGCATGGCCATCTTACAAATCCCTCAAGTTACCATAAGCATTGCTACTTTGGCTATGGCCAATAGTTAATGTCTTCCGTTGTTTCTCAACAAAAAAAAACTATTTTTGAAACATGCGCAGATTCCTTTTTTCGCTTTTCATCATTACTACTATATTATGTGCATGCAAGAAAGACGAATTCAACTTTTCTGCTAATGCATCTTTGTTTGTGTCAACTGATACCGTAAAATTTGACACCGTATTTACTTCAGTAGGTTCTGTCACTCAATCTTTCAAAATTAAAAATGACAACGACCAAAAATTGCGCATATCTACTATTCGATTGATGGGTGGTAATTCATCTGCTTTTCAAATGAATGTAAATGGTCAGGCTGCAACACTGGTAAATAATATAGACATAGAACCCAATGATAGTATTTATGTTTTTGTAACGGTACACATCAATCCCAATCAAAACAATCTACCCTTCATTATTAACGACAGTATTCAAATTCAATACAACAATAATAACAGATGGGTGCAGTTAGAAGCATACGGACAAAATGCACATTTTATGACTAATGAAATTTTACTTGGCAATATTACCTGGACCAACGATTTGCCATATGTCATCTTAGGCAGTTTAACCGTAGACACCAATGCTGTTTTACAAATAGATGCAGGTTGTAAGATTTATACCCATGCCAACGCACCCATTCTTATTGATGGGACACTCCAAACCAATGGCATTAAGAACAATGAAGTCGTTTTTACCGGTGATAGATTAGACGAATACTACAGAGACTTGCCTGCCAGTTGGCCAGGTATTTATTTTCGATCAACCAGCAAGAACAATCAATTGAATTATACAATTGTAAAAAATGCTACTGATGCCATTTCTGTTTTTGAACCTTCGGTAAATAGTTTTTCAAAATTGGCATTGCATCATTGCACCATAGATAACGCATTGAATAAAGGTTTATATGCTTTGGCTTCTAGTGTTGAAATGGAAAACTCTTTGATTTCCAATTGCGGCAAGAATATTTTTTTGGAACGCGGCGGAAGCTTTGTTTTTTCTAATTGCACTGTAGCGGCTTACGCCAATTCTTTTATTTTTCACAATCATCCTGTTTTGTGGTTAAGCAATTATATATACCAAAACACTACGCTTCTTACCGCTTCAACAAATGCTCAATTTACCAATTGTATTTTTTGGGGTGAAGGTGGATTAAACAGCAATGAAGTAGCCGTTTATAAAGAAGGAAATGATAATTTCTCTGTTGTGTTTGACCATTGTCTATATAAAAATGATACAACACCCTCAAACAGCACAGTTGTGTCAAGTATCAACAACTTCGATCCAAGTTTCGATAGTATTGATGTGGTAAACCGTTATTACGATTTTCGAACCAACAACTTCTCCAACGCACCAGGCATCGATAATGGTATCAATACAACTTATCTTACAGACCTCGACAACAATCCAAGAACAATTGGATCTGCTACAGACATTGGATGCTATGAAAAACAATAATATTTTGAACTTTTTTATTTGAAACTTGTTTATCTTTTTTAATAAGCACTTTGGTTACATCAAGCAACAATGTAAAATACATGCTTGCACGTTGGCAAATGCTTCGAGTACAATAAACAAACTATATTAACACATGAAATAGTCAAACGATTAACTCGATAACAACCGAGCATTTCATTTAAGGCTATAACATGTGACAAAAAACAAACTACTTTAACACATGAAATTTATTTTTATTTTACTTGGATTTTGCGCTTGCGTTTCCAAGCAACCTGCAGCAAATAACACAAATACCATGACGAACACAACCACCAATATCGATACCCCAAAAAGCATTCATGCGTTTGTTGTAAATGGATTGGATGGTCATGACATTGACTTTTCTACATTCAAAGGAAAAAAAATACTCATTGTAAACACCGCTTCTGAATGTGGTTATACTCCACAATACAAAGCACTAGAAACTTTGTATGAACAACACAAAGAGAAATTGGTTATTGTGGGTTTCCCTGCAAACAATTTTGGTGGACAAGAACCCGGCAGCAACAGTGAAATCAAAACTTTCTGCACCAAAAATTATGGCGTTAGTTTTCCGATGGCAGCGAAAACAGAAGTAACCGGTGAGCAAATAGCACCCATCTATCAATGGCTCACACACAAAGAAAAGAATGGTGTGTTAGACGCTACAATAAAATGGAATTTCAATAAATTTTTACTCGATGAAAACGGCTTCATCATCCAGAAGTTTGATAGTAAAACAGATCCACTTAGCGATGAAATTGTAAAATTGCTCTAGTTCTTGAAGTAGCTTTCCCTTTTATTATTTTCACTCCACAATTTTATTTTAAATTGCATTGTGCAATTCAAAGATATCATAGGTCAGCAAGAAGTGAAGCAGCGTCTCATTGAGATGTATGCCCAAAATAGACTCAGTCACGCATTGTTGTTTTTAGGAAAAGAAGGCAATGGCAGTTTAATGCTGGCTCTCGCTTTTGCTCAATACGTAAACTGCAGTGCTGTAAATGGAAAAAGCACATCAACAGAAAATGGGCTCTTTGCTGATGCATCAACTGTTCAAGCAGATCCAAACAAATTGGTAGAAGACGCATGTGGCGTTTGTTTATCTTGCCAAAAAGCAGCTCAATTTATTCACCCCGATATTCATTTTTCTTACCCTACATACACAAGGAAAGCAAACGATAAACCCATTGCCACAGCGTTTGTTGCATATTGGAGAAAGTTTATTGTAGAACAGCCTTATGGAAATAATTATGATTGGCTGCAGTTTATATCATCAGAGAATAAGCAAGGCAAAATAAGTGCACTGGAGTGTGAAGACATCAACCGAAAATTAAGTTTGAAAAGCTATGAGTCAGAATATAAATTTCTGATTATGTGGATGCCAGAGTTTTTGGGTAAAGAAGGCAACAAATTACTCAAGTTAATTGAGGAGCCCCCAGCAAAAACCATTTTCATTTTTGTTGCAGAAAATGAACAATTGATTATTCCAACCATACTATCCCGTACCCAACTCATCAAAATTCCTGCACTTTCTGTCCACAACATTGAAAGTGCATTGATTGCACAAAAGCATATTCCCGCAGACAAAGCACATCAAATTGCCACAATGAGTGAAGGCAACTTTAGAGAATCTTTACTAATGTTGGATGCTTCAGAAGACAATTGGGAATTGATGTTAAGAGAATGGCTAAACGCTATTTTAAAAACAGGGCCAGTTGCACAAGTAAAATGGATTGAAGAAATAGCTAAAATTGGAAGAGAAAAACAAAAGCAGTTTTTAAAATTCTTTACACACCTCTTGGAACAGGCTGTTCGTATAGAAATGATGGGCGATCAAGCCAATGAAATGGATGAAACAAATGAATTGCTGAATCTTCAATTGGATTTTGCATCGAGATTGAATCGTCTTTGCAACATCGAACAAAAAGAAGCCATTATACAAGAGCTAGATTTGGCAACTTACCATGTTGAGCGAAATGCCAATCCCAAAATTCTATTTCATGCACTTACAATTAAGATATATCATATTATTAGCAACAAATCAGTAATTTTGGTTTCGTAGAATCATGAGAGGAAGGAGGTATTTGGTTTTTTGAGTCGTTTTTCAAACTATTTTTAATTTAAAAGTTTACAAAATATGGGTTGTGGAAGTTGCGGTACGAGTAAAGATGGATCACCAAGTGGTTGTCAAAGCCATGGTAATTGCGCAAGTGGTGGTTGCAATAGAATGAATGTACACGATTGGTTGGCTAATCTTCCTTTTAGCGACCCTGAAAGCAATTGTCGCATTGTTGAAGTGAGTTTTAATAACGGCAGTAGAAAAGACTATTTCAAAAACAATACATTACATTATTACGAAAGAGGATCCATGGTTGCGGTGGAAGGCGTTGGTGGTTTTGATGTGGGCATGGTAAACTTAACCGGTGAGCTCGTAAGACTTCAATTAAAGAAAAACAACATCGACGAAAAAAGTCCAGAAATTAAAAAGGTTTTGAGAAGGGCAACGGAACAGGACTTAGAAAAAATGATGGACTCAAAGGCTAAAGAAGCGCATATGCTTATCCGAAGCAGAGCCATTGCACGTCAATTGAAATTGGAATTAAAAATGGCTGAGGTAGAAATACAGGCGGATGGAAAAAAAGCCACATATTTTTATATTGCTGATGATAGAGTAGATTTCAGAGAGTTGATCAAGTTATACGCCGGAGAATTTAAAGTGAAAGTAGAGATGCGTCAGATTGGTGCCAGACAAGAAGCTGGTAAAGTGGGTGGCATTGGTAGTTGTGGAAGAGAGCTTTGTTGCAGCACTTGGCTAACCGATTTCAAAAGCGTAAATACAAACGCAGCTCGATATCAAAATTTAAGTATCAATCAAACCAAGCTCAGTGGCCAATGCGGCAGATTAAAATGCTGTTTAAACTATGAGTTGGATACCTATATGGATGCGTTGCAATTCTTTCCTACTGACGCAGACATGCTGGAGCTGGCAAAAGGCCGGGCATTCTTAGTAAAAAAAGACATCTTTAAAAATTTGATGTGGTACACAATGGCGGATAGCAACAAACATTATCCGCTCACGCTTGAAACCGTAAAAAGAATTAAGGCACAAAATAGAGAAGGCATCAGGCCCGAGGAGTTAGAAACTGCCGAAGTGCAAACATCCAAACCGAAAGAAGTTGAACCTGAATACGCAGATTTGGTTGGTCAAATCAGTTTAAAAAGCTTGGAAAAAACCACCAGAAAGCGAAGAGATAAAGAACGTGGTCAGCAACAAGCTGGACAACAACAAAACAGGCATCCTCAAAATCAGCAAAGACCTCAGCAAGGTGCTCCTCAAAGAAACCCGCAAAATGCTGGACCAAACAGGGGACCTCAGCAAGAAAATAGAGGACCTCAAGGCGGAAGACCACAAGGAAACAGACCAACCGGAGGACAACGCCCTCAACAACAAAGGCCGCCTCAAGGTGAAAAAAAATAATCAGACTTTGATTGTCGATACTTTTTTTAATTGTATAACCCATAGATGTGTCAATAACTGTTTCGAATCTTTCAAAAAATTATGGTAGCCAAAAAGCTGTCAACAACATCTCGTTCCATATTGGCAAAAACGAAATAGTTGGGTTCTTAGGCCCCAACGGCGCAGGCAAATCCAGTACCATGAAAATGATTACCGGTTTCTTGGCCGCAGATGCCGGAAATATTTCGGTTGGCGACATTCCTGTAGATACCAACAACATCCTCAGCAAGCAAAAAATCGGTTATCTTCCAGAGTCAAACGCACTGTACTTAGACATGTACGTTCGCGAATACCTTCATTTCATCGGTGATATTTATCAATTAGCCGATATCAAAAAAAATGTGGAAAATGCCATTCAATTGGTTGGATTAACACCTGAGGCACACAAGAAAATCGGACAACTCAGCAAGGGCTACAAGCAAAGAGTGGGCTTGGCTGCTGCCTTGGTGCATGATCCGGAAGTGCTTATTTTAGATGAACCCACAACAGGCTTGGATCCCAATCAAATCATCGAGATTCGAGAAGTGATTAAGCAATTGGGGCAACATAAAACCGTTTTGTTTTCTTCCCACATCATGCAAGAAGTGGAGGCCATTTGCGATCGCGTCATCATCATCAACAAGGGCGTAATAGTAGCCAACGATTCCCTTTCCAATCTGCAACAAAAATCCAATCAGCACCAACAAATTTCTGTTCAGTTTAGCGAAGAAATACCTGCAACGCTCTTACAATCTGCTATACAGGTTATTGCATTACAATCGCTACCCAATCGAACATTTGTATTGGAAACCGATCAGCCAGAGCAATTGAAAAAACAACTGATGGCATTCAGCCTTGAAAAAAACATCCACATCGAGGCCTTACAAACAGAAGCCAACAGTTTAGAGTCTGTTTTCAAATCATTAACAATGTAATTTGTTTTTGAAAAAAATAGCAAAGGATGTTACTTTGCAATAAACATATCATTATCACCTATTAATTAAATAAACATGAGTTATTTAGCTTCCATTCACGCAAGACAAATTTTAGACAGCAGAGGAAATCCTACCATTGAAGTAGATGTATTAACTGAAAACGAAAGCCTCGGAAGAGCGGCGGTGCCAAGTGGTGCAAGTACGGGTATTCATGAAGCTGTAGAATTAAGAGACAATAACAAAAAAGTTTACGGAGGCAAAGGTGTTTTAAAAGCCGTAAAAAATGTAAATACAATCATTGCAGATAATATTTTAGGATGGGATGTTGCCGACCAAACAGGTATAGATGAAATGATGATAGCTTTGGATGGTACAGAAAACAAAGGAAAGCTTGGTGCCAATGCCATGTTAGCGGTAAGTTTGGCTGTTGCTAAAGCTGCGGCTTTGGAAGCCAATTTGCCTTTGTACAGATATATTGGCGGAACAAATGCAAGAATACTTCCCATTCCGATGATGAATATTTTGAATGGTGGAGCACATGCTGATAACAAAATAGATTTCCAGGAATTTATGGTTATGCCCGTTGGCGCCAAATCTTTCAGCGAAGGTTTGCAATGGGGCGTTGAAATTTTTCATGCTTTAAAAACAGTGTTGAAGAAAAAAGGATTTAGTACCAATGTGGGAGATGAAGGCGGATTTGCACCCAACATCCAAAGCAATGAGGAAGCAATTGAAACAGTGTTAACCGCTATTCAAGCTGCAGGATTTAAAACAGGAAGCCAAATTGGCATTGCAATGGATGCTGCCAATAGCGAACTATGGAACGCCAAAGAAAAAAAATACATTTTCCATAAGAGTGATGGAAAGAAAATGACAAGTGAGCAATTGGTTAAATATTGGGAAAGTTGGGTGAAACAATATCCAATTATTTCTATTGAAGATGGTATGGCAGAAGACGATTGGAAGGGATGGAAAATGCTTACAGACACAGTAGGTCATAAATGCCAGTTGGTTGGTGATGATTTATTTGTGACCAATGTTAAACGTTTGGAAAGAGGCATTAAAGAAGAAACTGCCAATGGATTATTGGTTAAAGTGAACCAAATAGGAACATTAACCGAAACCATCAATGCCGTAAGCATGGCGCAACAAAATGGATACAACACCATTATGAGTCATCGCAGTGGAGAAACAGAAGACAGCACCATCGCTGATTTGGCTGTTGCCTTAAATTGTGGTCAAATCAAAACCGGATCAGCTTCGAGAAGCGACCGCATGGCAAAATACAACCAATTGATCCGTATTGAAGAAATGTTGGGCGATAGCGGTATTTATCCCAACGGCAAAATTAAATTTGGCAAGAAATAAGGTTCACCTAAAAAAATTATTTTCGATTTTTTAGTCTTAATTTGTAACAACTTTTTTAACCATGGGCTTCATACCAAAAACTTATCAGCTGATTAAAAACAAATACTTTGTTGTATTGGCTTTCTTTATCATTTGGATGAGCTTTTTTGACCCAAAAGATTGGGGGTTAATTATTGAAAGAACAAAAAGACTAACTGAATTAGAAAAAAGTGAACAACAATTTAGCAGTCAGATTTCTGAAACCAGAGCAGAACTAAATTTATTAAAGTCTGATGCTCAATCAGTTGAACGATATGCCAGAGAGAAATACCTCATGAAAAAAGACAATGAAGTGGTGTTTGTAGTAAAAACCACAGAAAAAAAGTAAAAATTACAGGGGTTTATACAATAACAGAAAGAAAGTATCGTTTATACTGTTGGATAAGGATAATTTATTTAACAAAAAGACTCAAACCTGCCTATGCACAGATTTACTTCAGAAGATTTATTGCAGTATTTATACGGCGAAACTTCAAATGAAAAAACAACAGCCATCAAAGCTGCACTTCAAATGGATTGGAGTTTACAGGAAAAATTGGAACTGTTATCAACAACACGCGAAGAATTGGATACTTTACAATTTTCACCCAGTTCAAACTCAATAAACAATATTTTACAATACGCTGAAAAAGCAGTTGAAGAACTCACTGCATAAGCTCAGAAAATAATTTTATTTTACACCCACTTTTTAAAAGTGGGTTTTTTTATGACAAAAAAAGAAAGATACCAACACATCATCGCCTTTTTTCAGGAGCATCTTCCTACTGCCGAAACGGAATTGCTATACGACAATCCTTTTCAGTTGTTGGTGGCCGTCATCTTATCTGCTCAATGCACCGATAAAAGGGTAAACTTGGTTACGCCCAATATTTTTAGGGCTTTTCCCAATGCCGAGAAATTGTCGCAGGCCGATTTTGAAGATTTGTTCCCCATCATCAAAAGCATTTCCTATCCCAACAATAAAGCCAAGCACTTGATTGCGATGGCGGATATACTACACCGGGAATACCATGGAGAAGTTCCGCTAACCGTTGAAGCTTTAGTGAAATTGCCCGGTGTAGGAAGAAAAACAGCCAATGTTATTACTTCAGTTATCGATAATCAGCCAAACATGGCTGTTGATACACATGTGTTTAGGGTAAGTGCGCGTATTGGATTGACCACT
>CAIQHJ010000088.1 GCA_903871575.1 uncultured Bacteroidota bacterium | reverse complement strand
TAAAACGAATGCATGGTACACTTTTATGAAATATGTGTTCTTATGGGATATGAATAAAAGAAAGGGAACATAATAGCTTTAAAAGATCTTTAATTACTCATTCAAATGACGAATTTAATTCTCAACTTTCCTTTGTTTTAATTTATCATTCAAGAGATAAATCGAGCTCTCGTGCGTCTTTGTGCCTTATACCCATTGTGCAAATTCCTATTAATTCATTCAATAACTTTAATTCCCAAACAATAAATCATTAATGATTACAATCTGTTTTGATTTTGGAAATACAAGATTAAAAGTGCTGTTTTTTTGGCGACAAAATTATTGAAGAGTTTACGCCATAGGGTGATGGTATTGAATTGCTATTACACAAAATCAAACCTTCAAAAACAATTCGAAGTTCCATATTCAAACATGAAATTGAAAAGGTTCTTTCAAATCAAACAAAATTTCATAAGCTATCCGCTTCATCTAAATTAAATTTTACCATTTCTGTAGGGAAAAGAGAAACTGTTCAGGGTTGATAGCATGGCTTTACTTTATGTGCTTATCGTTTTTGAAGAGGGAGGCAACAACAGTAAAGTTAAGATTTCTGCTGTGCTATAATTTTATGGTTGGTGAAGGTAAACAATCTGATGTCGGTCCATTTTTCAAAAATGTGCAGCAGTTTGTACTTTAATTTTAAATTGTTTTTTTTGATGTCTAATTCTATATGCCAATTTTTTTGTTGAATACGATTCTGCATAACCATGGGGTGAGTGCCGTTAAACTTTTTTAGGGAATCGAATTGGGAGAAATCAAAAAAGTCTTCTGTTGCTAAATATTGTTCTAGCGAAGCATCATCGCTGATCCAGAATCCGGCTACATTTTTTTGTTTTATTTTCATTTGCTTGGGATCCTTTACCCAGCCATAATGATGAACATGGGCTTTTATTTTAGCCACTTTCAATTTGCTGTTGTCTTGTTTTCTAAATCCTTGTGCATCGCTATAAGAGCGAATGTTGGGGTTGTTTCGGATGATGCGCGTTTCTACGTTATACCATTTTCTGCTGTTGCCTACGTAGTCGTATGTGCCATAAAAATGTCTATAATGAAACAGTAGTCCATCAATTTTTTTATTGTTTAAAAATTCTTCCATGGCTTTTCTGATGCTTTCTTGATCTTTTTCGTGAATCACTTCATCGCCTTGAATATAAAAAATCCAATCGGTGTCGGGCGATACATGTGCCAATACTTTATTGGTTTCTACCGCCAAAATTACACCGCCTTTGCGCAAGCTCAAATCCCAGGTTGAATACACCAACTTAATTTTGGAAGACCCAATTTGATTGATGAGGTTTTCTGTTGAATCCTCGCCATCGCCAATAGACACAATCATTTCATCCACCAATGGCAGAATAGATTGTATGGATTCAACAATGGGATAATCGTTGATGATGGCATTTCTGATAATCGTAACTCCTGTAACTTTCATAATCAAACAACAAATATAAACGCTTTTTGCAATTGGTTTTTATATATGTGCAACGCAATAGCTAAAACTATTAATTAAATTGCAGTAAAAATATTTCATGACCAATTTCATTCCACTTTTTCCACTTGCATTGGTTGTTTTTCCTGAAGAACAGTTGAACCTGCATATTTTTGAACCTCGATACAAACAATTGATTACAGATTGTTATGCACAAAAAAAGCCATTCGGAATACCTGCTGTTATTCATGAAAAATTAGCTGAACGCGGAACCTTAATGGAAATCACTGAAATTACACAAGTTTACGATGATGGTAAAATGGACATCAAAACAAAAGGCATTTGCACCTTTAAAATTTTGGAACTCATAAAAAATTTACCAGAAAAATTATATGGTGGAGCCATTGTTTCATATCCACCCAACTATGCCAACGGAAAAGCAAACCTCATGCAACAAGTGTTGTTGGGCATAAGACAACTGCACGAAAATTTGGGTGTGCGCAAACAGTTTGGAAAGCCAGATGAAGCCTTACAGAGTTTTGATGTTGCACATCACATTGGATTAAAATTAGAAGAAGAATATCAGCTGCTAGAATATGATCAGGAAATTCACCGGCAAGAATATTTGAAAAGACATTTGGCAACGGTGCTGCCTGTGATGCAAGAGATGTCGGCATTGCAGCAAAAAATAAAATTGAATGGACATTTTAAAAACCTCGAAGGATTTAACTTGTAAAAAAGTTTCTCCGCAACGAACATGTTTGTTTGAATGATTTTAATATACGCTCAACCCCATCTATATGATTACATTTTGTCTTGATTTTGGAAATACCCGCTTGAAATTGGCACTGTTTGATTCAGGTGTTTTTGTGGAAGAAATTGTTTTGGTTGATGATGGTTTGGACAGCATCATTTCATTGATTGAAAAATATAAACCAACGAAAAGTATTTTGAGTTCTGTGATACACCACAATCCAGCAATTGAACAGTTGTTATCGGATGCTACTCGGTTTCATTTGTTGTCTGCTCAATCGGTTCGGCCGTTTACGGCGGTAGTTGGAAAAGCCGATAGCATTGGAACAGACCGATTGGCGTTGATGGCTGCCGCCGTAGATCAGTTTCCTCATCAAAATACATTGGTTATTTGTTTGGGCTCCTGTATCACATATAATTTCATCAATCAACAACATCAGTTTTTGGGCGGCGCCATCTCACCAGGCATGGAAATGCGCTTCAAATCGATGCATACCTTCACCGCTAAACTCCCTTTGGTTTCAGAAGATTGGAATTTTCCTTTAATTGGCTACGATACCAAAACAAATTTGCAATCGGGCGTAATCGTTGGAATAGCTAGTGAAATAGAGGGTTTCATCGAGAAATACTCCGCAAAATTTGGGAACTTTAACGTGGTTTTAACCGGAGGCCATTGCACCTATTTTGCCAGTCAACTTAAATACAGGATATTTGCCGACGTTAATTTTTTATTTAAAGGATTGTATGCACTCAGTGAACTTAATAACCAACCGATTTAAAGCATTGGCTATACTGATGATTTCAGTATGGTCGTATGCAACAGTACAAGCACAAGATAATTCTCCTTATAGCAGATATGGGTTGGGTGATTTGTTTTCGGGACAAAACATTGTAAACAAAGGCATGGGTGGATTTGCTGCAGCTTACTCCGATTATGGAATTGTGGGCGCGCCTTTCAACATCAACATGGTTAATCCGGCTTCGCTGGGTTTTCTATCCAATACCAAAAATTTCTCCAATACCATATTCGATTTGGGAAGTGAGGTAGGCGCTAGAACTTTAAAAAGCACCGTCAACACCGATAAATATACTTCCAACAACGCCATGATTTCTTATTTGCAAATCGGCTTCCCTATTTCTAGTACAAAAATGGAAAAAAAGGGAAAGTTCTGGGGATTGAGCTTTGGCTTGCGACCGCTTACCAGAATTAATTATAAAGTGGAGCAAAATGGAAGAATCAGCAATGTAGACAGCGTTAATACACTGTTTGAAGGAACTGGCGGAACAAACCAAGCCAATGTTAGTACGGGTTTTAGAATCATTGGAAAAGGCAAACACAAAAACGAATTCAGCATTGGCGTGAGCAGCGGATATACTTTCGGAAATAAAACATACAGCACACGCACTTCTCTTATCAACGATACCGTTACCTATTACAAAGGCAATACAGAAGTACAAAGCCGTTTTGGTGGCGTATTTCTAAATACTGGAACGCAATATGAAATGCATTTCAATGCAGCTGGTACACTTCGATTGGGCGCTTATGCCAATCTTCAACAAAACCTTCAGGCCAAACAAAACACCATCAATGAAACCTTTGGATACGATGGAAATGGCGGTGTCATTAGAATTGATAGCGTAGCCATTACCAACGATGTTCCTGGAAAAGTAGTTATTCCAACTACCATGGGCGCAGGTTTCACTTATCAAAGCAACAACAAAAATTGGCTCTTGGGAGCAGATTTTGAAATGGGCAACTGGGCGTCTTATCGATATTACAATCAATCAGAAAATGTAATCAACAACTGGACCTTGAGAGCTGGTGTAGAGTTTTATCCTGCAAAATCCACCGCCGCAAACAACCATTATTGGAATTACATCAAATACAGAACTGGTTTTTATTATGGCCCCGACAATATAAAGCTCACCGAAGTGCGGTACCATTACGCTGCCACATTTGGCGCAACCTTGCCGCTTACCACACCCAGATACATTCAAAGCAGAGGCGAGTATGTAGCAATGCACACTTCATTTGAATTGGGTGCCAGAGGAAACAAACAAACCAGCCAACTGAGAGAAAATTTCATGCGTTTCAATATTGGGATTTCGATGAATGCACGTTGGTTTCAGAAAAGAAGTTATGAATAGCAAATGATTTTTTCGATTACATCATGTTGATTTCATTCAAAAATATTACACAAGGTTTTGCAGCTTTTTTTACAAGCTGCATTTTTTTGTTGGGATGTGAAAACGATCCGAATGAAGTGAAAAATATTGGCGTAAAAAAAACGGGCATTGAAGAAGCGCGTGCAATTACCCTCACTTACACGTTAGCTGGAAATACAAAAGCGATACTCACTTCGCCACTCATGTACAACGTGCAAGATGTAGTGCCTTATGTAGAATTTCCAAAAACCTTGCATGCCGATTTTTACAATGAAGCGGACAAGATTGAAAGTACAATGGATGCGCATTATGCGAAGTATGAACAATATAAGAGCATCGTGTTTTTGAAAGACAGTGTTATCGTTATCAATATAGAAAAAGGCGACACCCTCATTTGCGATGAATTGTATTGGGATAGAAACCGATATGGAACTGAATTTTATACCGATAAGCCTGTTCGCATTCGAACCAAAAACGAAACCATCAATGGAACCGGAATGGAAGCCAGTCAGGATTTTAAAAACTGGCACATCTTACATTCTGTTGGGGTAATTAGTGTTCCCGCCTCCAGTTTTCCGAAATAATCTACAATAATTGGCAACAGTTTTTGTTAGCATAAAAAAAGGTGGCCACAGAAATGACCACCTTTAATTTTATAGTTGATGAGATAGATTATGCTAAATCAAATCGATCGAGGTTCATCACTTTATGCCAAGCAGCGATGAAGTCATGCACAAATTTTTCTTGACCATCTGCGCAGCCATACACTTCAGCAATGGCGCGTAGTTCGGCATTTGATCCAAAGATTAAATCTACACGGGTTGCTGTCCATTTCAATGCTTGTGTGTTGCGATCGTAACCTTCAAACACACCATTCGTTTGAGCTGGTTTCCAAACGGTAGTGAAATCCAATAGGTTTTTGAAAAAGTCGTTGGTTAATGATGCTGTATTTTTTGTGAACACACCATGTTGGCTATGATCGAAATTGGTATGCAACACGCGCAATCCACCAATTAAAGCGGTTAGTTCTGGAGCGGTCAAATGCAACAATTGCGCTTTATCTATCAACCAGGTTTCTGCAGTACCCGCATACGTTGATTTGGCATAATTTCTAAACCCGTCGGTATTTGGTTCGAGTACAGAGAAAGAGGTGATGTCTGTTTGTTCTTGAGATGCGTCTGTTCTTCCAGGAGTGAAAGGAACTTGTACATCATGACCTGCATTTTTTGCAGCCATTTCAATACCGGCGCAACCGGCTAATACGATAAGGTCGGCTATAGAAACCATTTTGTTTCCTGCATGTTGGTCGTTGAAAGTTTTTTGGATGCTTTCCATTTTATCTAATACTGCAGACAATTGTGCAGGATTGTTAACGGCCCAATATTTTTGAGGAGCCAAGCGGATGCGTGCGCCATTGGCACCGCCGCGTTTGTCAGATCCGCGGAATGTAGCGGCTGAAGCCCAAGCGGTAGACACCAATTCAGCTACGGTTAATCCGGATGCTTTGATGGTTTCTTTTAAGGCTGCGATGTCTTGAGCATCGATGATTGGGTGTGTTGCAGCAGGAATAGGATCTTGCCAGATTAATTCTTCAGCAGGAACATCGGCGCCAATGTATCTCGTTTTTGGACCCATATCTCTGTGAGTTAATTTGAACCAAGCTCTAGCGAAAGCATCTGCAAACTGATCGGGGTTTTCGAAAAAGCGTTTAGAAATGGGGCCATATAAGGGATCCAATTTCAAAGCAAGATCGGTGGTGAGCATGGTAGGCGCATGGCGTTTGGCAGGGTCATGTGCATCGGGTACATTATTGGCAGCTGCACCATCTTTGGGTTTCCATTGGTGGGCGCCAGCCGGACTTTTAGTCAATTCCCACTCATAGTTGAATAGGTTTTCGAAATAATTATTGCTCCATTGGGTTGGGGTGTTTGTCCAAGCACCTTCTAATCCGCTGGTGATGGTATCGCCTGCGTTTCCTGTGCCAAAAGTATTTTGCCAGCCCATGCCTTGTTCTTCGATGGAGGCTGCAGCAGGTTCTTTGCCTACATATTTGCTTGGGTCTGCGGCTCCGTGTGTTTTACCAAAACTGTGTCCACCGGCAATCAATGCTACGGTTTCTTCGTCGTTCATGGCCATTCTACCAAAGGTTTCGCGAATATCGCGGGCAGATGCAATGGGATCAGGGTTTCCGTTGGGACCTTCGGGGTTTACATAAATTAAACCCATTTGTACCGCAGCCAATGGATTTTCCAATTCGCGGTCGCCAGTGTAGCGTTTATCGCCCAACCATTCTTTTTCAGAGCCCCAGTAAATATCTTCTGGTGCTTCCCACACATCTGCACGACCGCCAGCAAAACCAAAAGTTTTAAAGCCCATAGATTCGAGTGCACAGTTGCCTGCGAGAATCATCAAATCGGCCCAAGAAATTTTCTGACCATATTTTTGTTTGATGGGCCAAAGCAATAAACGCGCTTTGTCGAGGTTGGTATTGTCGGGCCAGCTGTTTAACGGTGCGAAACGTTGTGTACCAGCGCCGCCGCCGCCTCTGCCATCGGTGATGCGATATGTACCTGCACTATGCCAAGCCATGCGAATAAAAAATGGACCATAATGGCCATAATCAGCAGGCCACCAATCTTGAGATGTGGTCATCAATTCGTTGATGTCTTGTTTTAACGCTGCTAAATCCAGACTTTTAAATGCTTCGGCATAATTGAAGTCTTTGCCCATTGGATTAGACAAATTGGAATGTTGGCGAAGGATGTTCAATTTCAATTGATTTGGCCACCAGTCGCGGTTTCGGGTGCCATCACCGGCAGTTTGCTTAATGGTTCCGCCCGAAAAAGGGCATTTTCCCTGAGTTGTTGAATTATTTTCCATGTTGATGTTTTTTTTCGCCAAAATTATGGATTAATTGATCTATTTGGCGTTTTAATACTTTACGAAATAGGTAATTCTAATCAGTATTTGATTTAAAAAAAAACAATTGAAAATCAAAAAGGTTTGGAGTGGTTAAAAGAGTAATTTGCCGGCATGAGTGCGCATCGATATTTTATTTTGAACAAGCCATTTAACATGGTGTCTCAATTTGTGAGTTCGCATGATGTTCGGTTGATTGGGGATATTGATTTTGCGTTTCCGGAGGGGACACATGCCATTGGCAGATTGGATAAGGATTCGGAGGGATTGTTGTTGTTGACGACCAATTCGAAGGTTACGAAATTGTTGTTTCAAGGCAAGCAGCCGCATGAACGAACGTATTTGGTTCAGGTGAATAATGTGATGACAGCAGCAACGGCCCAGCAATTATCGGAAGGGGTTTACATCAGTGCCAAAGCCGGACAATCATACAAAACGACGCCATGTGCAGTGCACATCGTTGAGAAGCCCGAATATATTCAAGACATCGAATCCAAACCGTTACACATAAACGTGACCAACTCCTGGATTACGGTTACGTTAACAGAAGGCAAATTTCACCAGGTACGAAAAATGGTCAGTTCGGTGCGGCATAAATGCATTCGGTTGATAAGAATATCGATAGAAGACCTCCACTTGGAAGGCTTGATGCCAGGAGAAGTGAAGGAGGTTGGGGAAACTTATTTTTTTGAGAAATTGAAATTGTAGAAAGTCACCAGCCATGTTGATGGTGATTGGTTTTCTTCATGTCTATTTTTTAGTGTAATAAAAATATGCGTAATCGCTGTAGTAAATAATATAAGTGTATATTTTGATTGAGAATCAAGTTGAATTTTCAATAAGAGCAAAAAAAAAAGAGTTTTGCTCACTTTCTGAAAAATAAGTAAAACAATTATTCTATTTTTTTAATTAGATATTTTTTTCTCTATCTCAGCGTTAGTTCTTGAACATTCAGTGGCACCATTCCGTAGATACATTGAAAGTTTTTCAAATGATTTTCACCAAGGGTAGCAGCTATTTATTGAAAGTATAGTAGTAAGAACATATTGAGCGAATGGGGATTACTCTTAACTCGTTCACAACTAAAAAATAGCAGCCTTCAGGGAAAGCAAATTGGCTGCTATGGTAAGAAAATTATAATGAAAGTCTTCCCCGCTCTTGTATCGGAATCCAAATTTCTTCTTCTGATGATGAATCGTTGTTCTTGTATTTTTCTCCCAATACTTCAAAATGAGCCCTGTTATCTAACACATATGCCGAGTTGGGTAACCAAACCGTAAAAATGTTTTGATAAAAAATAGAGATGTCGGTGCTTGTTCCTTTGTAAAGAAAAACCGCATAAAGTCCGCTTGGCAAAATATAGGTTTCCATTTCGTTTGGTACATTATTAAAATTTTCAACCTCTACCGCAGCCCAACGCTCAAATTCATTTGTAGGTTTGAAATTTGCAAAATGCATTGGCTGATAAACAACCATTGACATCAAATCATTGTTGATGCAGTTTGTAATTTCTTTTCGTCTTGGCATGAAACTTCCCCATAGCTCGCCAATCCTATAATCCGCATAACTCATGGTCATGCGTTTCCCTACCAATTTCTTCTCGTTTGATGTTTCAATTTTGGGTGTCATGGTTATCTATTTCAGCATGAATCGTATGGATAAAATTATCGATTTGCAAGTATACTCTTTTTATCTATTCCACTCCCCACAAAAGTTTGTAAGCAATATCGAGCCCTTTGTGGTATTGTAATTTACTTGCAAAAACAAGCGCAAACACAAAACTGCTTTTGCCAACATTGATATATATTTGCTTTGAAAATGAAAAATAATATTCTATTTATTGTCTTGCTTTTTGCTTTCAATATTGCAGATGCACAACATGTAGGCATCGTCAGAAAAAATTACCTGTCTACTTATTTTGATAGCAGTTTGATGGTGAATATTGAAGTATTTGATTCTGCTACCATTAGGCTTGGAAGCGTCAATCCAATTACCGGCGTTGTTACCAACCTCGGAGATGCAGAATACAATACTGGCATTAATCTCAATGGCGCAACCATCAATCCTTATTTAAATCGATATTATATTGGTAGCGGTTTTAACTTTTTAACTTTTGATATCAACACTGGAAACATTATAAACAATGTGCCAATCTCTGGCGCTTATCCGGCCGTATCGTTTCAAAACTTTAGATTCAATAATAGCGATTCTACCATTTATGGCATGATTCCCATAAATTTTTACTCCAACTATTTTGATAGTTCGTTGATGACAAATATTGAAGTACTCGACTCATCTCAAATCCGATTTGCTTCTATTAATCCTTCAACCGGTCAATACACCCTTATTGGAAATACTTCATTTAGCAACCTTTATACTTTAGCCGGGAATTCTATTGATCCTCATCAAATGATTTATTACTACTCTGCAGTAAATGCTTTGATTGGAATAGATATTTATACCGGTGCTACATTTAGCTCTGCTCCTATTTTATTACCTGCTAACGGTATTTTTGAAAACATTGCTTACAGTTGTGTTGACAAATCTATCTATGGTTTAACGCGTCAGAATTACATTTCTACGGTGTTTGATAGTCTTATTATGGATTATATCGACGTTGTAGATTCTACCACATTTAGGCTTTCGAAAATAAATCCCAACACAGGCGAAGTAACATTTGTATCGCCATACAATATTGGAAGCGGTGGAAATTTAAGTGGCGGTGCGTTTGTAGATCCAAATGCCATGACTTATTTTTTTAGCAATGGAAATAACATAGATGGCGTGTCATTGGTTACCGGACTAATAACATCATCCGTTCCCAAATCATTTGCTGCTGGCGCATTTTCCTTAGACATGATGCGAAGTACACTGAATTGTTTTGGTGCTACAGCAGATAGATTGAATAACCAACCCGAAGTAGATGACCCAATTAATAACCCTAATACAGATGTAATTTTATTTCCCAATCCTGCTCATAACACTGTTACACTAAAAATGAGTGCGCCTATTAAACAGATTGAAATCTTCGATTCAAGAGGACGCTTGATGATGGTGAGCCAACAAAAAACAATCAACATTTCTGGATTATCAAGCGGTATGTACTTTGCAAAAGTGTTGACTACAAATGGCGATTTATTTACGGCTAAATTTATTAAATCGTTGTTTTAATT